>CAZGQZ010000270.1:0-3393 GCA_964527985.1 uncultured Rikenellaceae bacterium
TCATATTAGTAGTTTGTTATTGGTTGCAAGTTGAATGGTTTTGGGTTTTGGGTTTAAGGTTTAAGGTTTAAGGTTTAAAGTTTAAAAATTAGAAAATTCTCTGTTAAACTATTAGAAAACATAGTTTTCCTAATCATCTATCACTCGTCACTTTAGTCACTTATAATCACTCTAGCCAACAAATACAAAAAACTACATTAAAACACCGAAGTCCAATTACTAATCTCCAAATCACTCCCCAAACTCCCTGTCGAACTCGGCCATTAGGTAATCGCAGCCATGGTTAAACATCGATGTGGAAATTGTACCTGATGTTATTGCAAATGCATGCTTTTTATTTTGATTTGTTTGGGGTAGCAGCGAGAATGCCTCGTTTCGCACATCATCAACATCGGTTAGGCCATTAAAGCCAAAGGCTTTAAGCAAATTGAGCAGCTGCTGTATGCTGGTTCGGTCGGTTTTGGGTCTTAACCCTTGCTCAAACTCCTGAATCATCCGTTGTGCGTTGGTAAACGAGCCGCCCAGCTCAAACCAGAACGATGCAGGTAGAACCAAGTCGGCCTGCTTGGCCGTTTCGGTCATAAAGGCATCTTGCACCATAATAAAATCAGCATTGTTCAAAGGTCTTATAACTTTTTCATCGCCATTGGAAGTACCCACAGGGTCCTCACCAAAAATAAGAATGTTATTGAACTCGCTGCTAAAGTAACGGTTGGTAAAGCACTTATCGTCAACCTTTGGCAAGGAGCTAACTCCCCAGCGCTCTTTTGCAACGCTAGCATAATCTGCATTAGTAATATCCTGAATACCTACGCCAGTTTTGGGGCGTGCGCCCATATCGAACAGCCCCTGCGCATTGTTTTTCTCTTTAAGCGCAATAATGCCGCTCGATGTTTTTCCGAGTTTACCCGTAATAAGCGCAAGATTTTTTAGCTCAAGGGCGGTTTGTTGGCTAACCTCACGCTCCGAAAAGATAAGCACGGCATTCATCTCGGCATTAAATCGTTGCGCAAACTCCTCAATACAAGTACCATTGCAATCGCAAGCCGCTTTGCACAGGTCATAGTAATTCTCCTTAAGCAGATTTTTCTTGTACTCGTCAAAACCCTCACAGTTATCGCTAATAAACAAGCCATTGTGTATATTATTTGAGAGCAGATAATGGTTTACCGCGCGCACAAAATGGTAATACGATAGTACTTGAATATACTTTTGAGCCTTACGCTTCAGCCCAGGCATTTGTCGGGTTGATATGGCCTCGTACGGAACCTTTGCCGAGTTAACCATATACCCAACAACCGGATTGTATCTATCTAACTCGGTTCCAAACAAAAACACTCGGCTAGCATCTTTTAGCTGCTCAAATGGTACGTTTTGGTCCGATATATTTGCAAAACCGCTTGCACCGTGCAAGTAGTGGAAGCTATTCACGTTGTTTGTGCCAACCGCAGCACGGGCAAATTTCTGAATAAGATATTGCTCCTCGTTAGTTAGCCTTGCCCCTGCAAACAGCGCAGTTTTATCTGGTTCAAAAGCCCTAATCTTTGCCTCAATAATTTTGTATGCATTCTCAAACGATATCTCCCTAAACTCGCCATTCTCCTTAACCAAGGGTTTGGTTATCCTATCAGCACGATTAAATATTTTGTACCCAAACTTACCATACATACACAGGTTACCATCGGCATTTACCATACCCTCGGCACCAGTTACCTTCATGATGTACCCCCCACGATGATGGAATGTGAGTTTACAACCCACCGAGCAGTATGTGCAAATGGTATCGAAAGTATCCATTTTTACAGGGCCGGGCTTAAACGGTACATTCTCGGTTAGCGCACCGGTTGGACAAGCCGATAGGCACAATCCACAGCTCTCGCAGGTTGATTCGGAAAGATTTCCGCCTGTTGCTGGAGCAACGTAAGTATCGAACCCTCGCTTTAGCAACGTTAGGGCATTGGCTCCCACCACCTCCTTACAAATGCGAACGCAGCGCGAGCACAAAATACACTTGTTATTATCTATTTCGATGTAAGGATGGTTGAAGTTTACCTGATACTCATTATAATCACCTGCAAAGCGCTGTTGGTCGGCCTCGTAGGTATCGGCGTGCTTTTTTAGGTCGCAGTCGAAGTAGGCCACGCAGCCACACTCCAGGCACCGACCAGTTTCATGCAAGGCTTGCTCCTTGGTATAACCCAACTCAACCTCGTTAAAATTGTTACGAACATTAGCCTCAAGCACAGGCATTTCCTCGCGCAGCTGCTTTTGGTAACGACCAAGGTAAGCGTCTGTTTCCTGCTTCTTAAAATTATCCTTCTTGCTTAAAAATTCCTTTTTGGGTGGTTTAACCTCTTGCCCACTAAGAAATTGGTGACAGCTATGCGATGCCAGCTTAGCCTGCGCAATGGCCTCAATAATTGTAGCAGGGCCAGTTACCCCATCGCCTGCAGCAAATACCGATGGTATATCGGTTTGCAATGTATTTGGATTGGCAGCAATATCGCCCCATTTATTGGGTTTTAGCTCACCACTTTTTATGTTGATATTGATATCGTCAAGGAAGTTGATGTCGGTTTTTTGCCCAATGGCCGCCAGAATGTAATCGAACTCCATATCGAACTCGGAACCCTGCTTTGGCACAGGCCTACGACGACCCGACGCATCGGGCTCGCCCAGCTCCATCTCAACAACGGTCATCGATTTAACCTTGCCCTCATCATCCTTATTCACCTTAACGGGTGCGGTTAAAAACTTGTACTTCACCCCTTCCAGCTTCGACTCGTGAATCTCAATAGGATTGGCAGGCATCTCCTTCTCAGTTCGACGATAAACCACGGTAACATCGGTGCTACCACAACGAATTGAAGTGCGGCAACAGTCCATTGCCGTATTACCACCGCCCACCACCGCAATTTTTTTGCCCTTAAAATCGTAGCGCTGGCCTGTTACCTCCATATTACGCAAAAAGTCGATACCAGAGAACACATTCTCAGCATCTTCACCATCTGTTCCTAGCAATGTGCCACGCTGCGACCCAATTGTAAGGATGGTAGCATCGTACTTATTGGCAATATCCTTATACGATAGATTATCGCCCAACTTTTTGTTGTAAAAGATATTTACACCCAGCTCGGTAACTGCATCAACCTCGCGCTGCAGCAAATCGTTGGGAAGCCTGTACTCTGGTATGCCGTAGCGCAACCAGCCACCAGCGTAGGGTTGCGCCTCAAAAATATCGCACTGATGCCCCTTTTGCTGAAGAAAATATGCAGCCGACAATCCACCAGGACCAGCTCCAATAATTGCCACTTTTTTCCCGGTTGATGAGGCAACTTCAGGCACAAAACGATTGGGTGAGTTTAAATCGGCATCGGCAGCAAAGCGCTTCAT
>CAZGQZ010000271.1:0-3373 GCA_964527985.1 uncultured Rikenellaceae bacterium
CACCAAGGTCGATGAATACACCATAGCTGGTAATGTTCTTAACAGTACCCTCAAGGACTTGACCTTTCTCAAGCTTTGCAATAATCTCTTTCTTTTGTTGCTCAAGCTCCTCTTCAATAAGGGCTTTATGTGAAACAACAACGTTTTTGTATTCTTGGTTGATTTTAACAACCTTGAACTCCATGGTTTTACCCACGTAAATATCGTAGTCGCGAATTGGCTTAACATCAATCTGAGAGCCAGGTAGGAATGCCTCAATACCAAATACATCTACAATCATACCACCCTTTGTGCGGCACTTGATGTATCCTTTTATAACTTCATCCTTATCAAGGGCTTGGTTAACCCTATCCCATGAGCGAAGTGAACGTGCTTTTTTGTGCGAAAGCACTAGCTGTCCGCGTTTGTCTTCTTGGTTTTCAACGTAAACTTCAACGGTATCGCCAACCTGAAGCTCAGGGTTGTAACGAAACTCGTTAGTGCTAACTACACCTTCGGATTTGTAGCCAATGTTGATAACAACTTCGCGCTTGTTCATTGCGATAACGGTGCCATCAACAACTTCACCTTCGCCAACCGACGATAAGGTTTCGTTGTACATTGCCTCAAGTTCCGATTTGCGATCGGTGGTGTAACCACCCTCTTCGGCGTATGCATCCCAGTCAAAATCATCAAGCCCCTTAGTTGTATCGGTGCTTTTTTTCTCTTGAACTTTTGTAGGTTTTTGCTCTTCGACTGTTTCAGCCGCTTGCGTTTTTACCTCTTCTGCTTGTGCTTCGTTCGAAGCCATTTCATCTTGATTAATCATTAAATTCTCTTAAAATTAATGTGTTAGACAATATTGATAGAAAAAAACTGACTGCAAAAATACATAACTTTATCATTTATAGGAAAAAAAGATAGATTTTTTCAATAAAAAGAAATTTGATAAGTTTACAAATACGCTATTAGCTAGGATTTTGTAATGTGGATTACCTTTTTGTTCATAGTATGCGTTTGCAGTGTTTTGTTTTTGTGTAAATAATACTTTAGCAAAACCTTTCGTTTTAATATCTTTGAAGTTTATTAGTTTTTGCCTAAATAGATAATAATATAGTAAAATTGCCTTTACATGAAGATTTCAGTTGTAGGAACAGGATATGTTGGTTTAGTAACTGGTGCTTGTTTTGCCGAAACTGGCCTTACCGTTACTTGTGTTGATACCAATTCAGATAAGATAGAGAAGTTAAAGTCAGGGATTATTCCAATTTACGAGCCAGGTCTCGATGTTCTGGTTGCCAAAAATTGTGAAATGGGTAGGCTTTTCTTTACAACAAGCTTAGTGGAGAGTTTAAAAAATGCTGAAGCAGTTTTTATTGCTGTTGGAACACCTCCTGGAGAAGATGGCAGCGCTGATTTAAAGTATGTACTTGAAGTAGCCGCTGAAATTGGGATGAATATCCAAAGTTACCTTGTAGTGATAAATAAAAGTACCGTACCCATTGGTACTGCCGGAAAAGTTAAAGAGGTAATTGCAACTGAGCAAAAGAAAAGAGGTGTAGATATTCCTTTTGATGTAGCATCAAATCCCGAATTTTTAAAAGAGGGAGCAGCCATTGAGGATTTTTTAAAACCCGAGAGGATTGTAATTGGTACCGATTCGGAGGAAGCCGAAAAGCTAATGCGCAAGTTGTACAAACCCTTTTTGCTTAACGGACATCCAATAATTTTTATGGACATTCCTTCGGCCGAGCTAACAAAATATGCAGCTAATGCAATGCTTGCAACTCGAATTAGCTTTATGAACGAGATGGCCAATCTTTGCGAGATTGTTGGTGCTGATGTGAATATGGTGCGTAAAGGTATTGGGTCCGATAGTCGTATTGGCAACAAGTTTATATACCCGGGTGTAGGCTATGGCGGAAGTTGTTTTCCAAAGGATGTAAAAGCCCTTATTAAATCAGCCAGCGAAAAGGGGTATTCGTTAAAAGTAATTGAAGCGGTTGAGAAGGTAAATGATGCTCAGAAAGAGCTGATGTTCCAAAAGATTAATGAGTTCTTTAATGGCAATCTTAACGGAAAAACATTTGCTATTTGGGGTCTTTCATTTAAGCCTAACACCAATGATATGCGCGAAGCACCATCTATTGTTATTATCAATAAACTGCTTGCCGCTGGAGCAATGGTAAAAGCATACGATCCGGCTGCAATGGATGAGACAAATAAAGTTTTGGGAAGCAGTATTGAGTATGCAACCGATCCCTACTCAGCAGTTGATGATTGTGATGCACTAGTTTTGGTTACTGAGTGGCGGGAGTTTAGAGTTTTGAATTTTAATGTGCTTAAAAAGCGCATGAAAGCTAAGGTTGTTTTTGATGGGCGGAATATTTATGAGCCCGAGGAGATGAAAGAGGAAGGGTTCAGCTATGTGTCAATTGGCAGAAAATCAATTGGGTTAAAGTAATTAGCATGAAAAGAATACTTGTAACTGGGGGAGCAGGTTTTGTGGGGTCACATCTGTGTGAGCGTTTGCTCAACGATGGTAATGAGGTGATATGCCTCGATAACTTCTTCACAGGGAGTAAGGCTAACATTGTACATCTGCTTAGTAATCCTTATTTTGAGATGGTACGCCACGATGTTACAATGCCCTACTTTGTTGAGGTAGATCAGATTTACAACTTGGCCTGTCCGGCATCGCCAATACACTACCAGTACAATGCCATTAAAACCGTTAAAACATCGGTTATGGGAGCAATCAACATGCTGGGTTTGGCTAAGCGTGTTAAGGCAAAAATACTCCAAGCCTCAACCAGTGAGGTTTATGGCGATCCCGAGTTGCATCCTCAGCCCGAGTCTTACTGGGGAAACGTAAACCCCATTGGTCCCAGAGCCTGTTATGATGAAGGTAAACGATGTGCCGAAACGCTTTTCATGAGCTATCATCAGCAAAATGGCGTTAAGGTTAAAATTGCTCGAATATTTAATACCTATGGCCCTCGAATGCGCTCCGACGACGGTAGGGTTGTATCGAATTTTATCGTGCAAGCGCTAAAGGGAAATGATATTTCAATATATGGCGATGGAAATCAAACGCGTAGCTTCATGTATATCGATGATTTGATTGAAGCACTAGTGCGCCTTATGAACACGGACGATTCGGTTACGGGACCCGTTAACCTCGGAAATCCGAACGAATTTTCCATGCTTCAATTAGCTAAGCTAATACTAAAGCAAACAGGGAGCAAATCGGAGTTAGCTTATTTTGACCTACCACAGGATGATCCTATCCAACGAAAACCTGATATAACGCTAGCAGGCAAACTGCTTAATGAGTGGAGTCCTAAGGTTCCCCTTGAGGAGGGAATCGTTTCTACAATTAGCTATTTTAAAC
>CAZGQZ010000272.1:0-3358 GCA_964527985.1 uncultured Rikenellaceae bacterium
TCTACGAAAAGCAATTTGAGCTGTTTGTTAAAACCATACAACCCAAAGGACACCTCGTGTTTGCACAAAATGATAAAAGTGCACTTAAGGTTAGCAAAAAAGCGGGCATCGACACTACTCTTTTGCCTTACACCGAACATCCTAACGAAGTAAGAAACAATGCAACTTACCTTAAAAACAGCGATGAATTTGTAAAAATTAAGGTTTTTGGCAAACACAACTTAGAGAATATTTCAGCTGCCCTAAACGTGTGTAAAATTGTAGGCATAACCGAATCCAAGTTTTATAAATCCATCGCCAGTTTTTCGGGTGCTGCCAAACGAATGCAAAAATTGGCCAGTAACGAAACGGTTGATGTGTTCACCGATTTTGCCCATGCTCCATCCAAAGTTAGAGCAACGGTTAAAGCATTAAAAGAGGCGTATCCAAACAGGAAACTAGTGGCTTGCCTCGAACTTCATACATTCAGCAGCCTAAACAAATCATTCCTCGATGAGTATAGCGGAACGCTTAACGAAGCCGATTTCCCGTTAGTTTTTTACACCCCCAGTACCATTGAGCACAAAAAACTTCCTCCGCTCGACCCCAACTTCGTTAAGCAAAAATTTGGCAATGCTAGCGTAAAAGTATTTAACAATCCGAAAGAACTATATCAGCATATACTAAAACACCCTTGGTATAACACCAATCTACTGTTCATGTCGTCGGGAAATTTTGGTGGCCTCGATTTGAACCGAGTTGCTAATGTTATTGTTGAGGATGACGATTTCCCCAAACGATACCTAAAATTCTAACACATAACCAGAATACCATGAAGCTTTCGAGCAAAAACATCGACATCGTCCCTCTTAGCCTTAACAGCCTAAGGCTATTCATAAAGTCGAGGAGCCAATTTGAGGAAAAGCACAACCTCAAAATATCGGGTAAAGAGCTTGCCGATGCCTACAAGGAAGAGCTTAACGAGGTTATTGAACGAACACCCGATGTCTGGGACAACAATTGTTCCGATTACCTGTTCTATACCCAATGGATTTTAGTTCACAAACAGCAAAAAGCAATTGTTGGGCAATTTACCTTCAATGGTAAACCTAATAAAAACGGAGAAGTTGAAGTATTTTTTAGCATTGAAAAACCTCACAGGCAGAATGGGTATGCCACAGAAGTAATGAAAACCATACTCGAATGGGCATCGCAGGAAAGCACTTTTAAGGTTGTTCTTGTTGAAGCCGATCTGAAAAATAAAGCAGCCATGGCTTCGTTAAAGAAGTTAGGGTTTCGAAAACTCGATCAAAACGACGAGGAAAGCGATGTTGAGCCAACCAAGTACTACAAAAGGATAAAATGCGAACCAGTAATTGAAGAGTTTGATTTCGACTAATTAACAATAAACAATATGAATATGAAAAGAGTTGCCTTTATTATCGTTATTACAGCAATTTCACTTTTAAGCCTTTCGGCAAGTGCACAGCAAACATATAAAACAGGGCTTGGCCTCAGAGGAGGATATCCATCAGGAATTACAGCAAAGCATTTTCTAAATAACACATCGGCCGTCGAGGGAGTGCTTTCGTTTGGCTGGGGCGGTTTTGGTATTACCGGCCTTTACCAACTTCACAATCCAATCCCCGATCTTCCAGGCTTTAACTGGTATTACGGAGGTGGCGCCCACTTAGCCACAGCCAAAGAGAACGAGGGCAACCCTTGGACAGGCAACCCAGAGGGTAAAATTTTTCTGGGCGTTGATGGGGTTATTGGAGCCGAATACGTTTTTAACGAAGCACCAATTTCCATTGGTTTAGATGTACTACCCATACTTAATATCGTATCGGAACTAGACATTTGGTTTAACGCAGGATTATCTATTCGATACACGTTTAAATAATTTTAAAAATTTTCTCGTTTTTTTTTGCAAGAAATTTTTTTTCATATACCTTTGCAGCCGCTTTACGATAAAAATGTTGTAAAGTTATTTGAAATAATGGCCCGTTCGTCTAGGGGTTAGGACGCCAGGTTTTCATCCTGGTAACAGGGGTTCGATTCCCCTACGGGCTACAACATATTTTTTTAATAAAAAAGCATCATGGCAAATCATAAGTCAGCAATCAAGAGAATTCGTCAAGCCGAAACAAAAAGGCTTCACAACAAGTATCACGCTCGTACCACCCGTAACGCCATTAAGGTACTAAGGGGAACTACTGACAAGAGTGCTGCTGAGGAAATGCTTCCTAAGGTATCATCTATGCTTGACAAATTAGCGAAGAGGAATGTAATCCACAAGAACAAGGCTGCTAACCTTAAGAGTTCGCTTACACTACATGTAAATGCGCTACAATAGTTAGCACAACATATTCTACACTAAGGCTCGCTCTGCGAGCCTTTTTTGTTTTTAGCCACCTGCATTCAACGCATTTTTGTATCTTCGGCTACTGTATGCTCATGAAAAAACATGAAAAAAGAAAACACCGAAAACCCACAACGTACCCTTACCATTAAGGACTGGGCTTTAGACGATAGGCCAAGAGAAAAAATGATAGCCAAGGGTGCAAACGCCCTTAGCGATGCTGAGCTAATTGCCATTCTAATTGGATCGGGTACAGCAAACGAAACGGCAGTTAACCTCGGCCAAAAAGTACTTGCAAATGCAAGCAATAACCTCAACGAGCTTGGCCTATTTAGCATTAAGGAGTTAACAAAAACCAAAGGCATTGGAACCGCCAAAGCCATCACCATTATGGCTGCACTCGAACTAGGCCGAAGACGAAAAATTTCCGAGGTAATAACCCGCAAGCAGATTACCTCGAGCAACGATGTTATTGAACTTTTCCAACCTAACCTGGCCGATTTGCCTCACGAGGAATTCTGGGTGCTCCTTTTGAACCGAGCCAATAAGATAATTGAACGTATTAGAATTAGCGAGGGAGGTTTTACTGCCACTATTGTTGATGTTCGAAAGATTATGAAAACAGCATTAGACCACAAGGCAATAGGTATTATTCTTTGTCACAACCATCCATCAGGAAACCACAACCCTAGCAACGAGGACATTAGCATTACAGCAAAGATAAAGCAGGCTGCAAGCACACTCGATATAAATTTGCTCGACCATGTTATTATCACTCCCACTAAATGCTTCTCAATGGCCGATAATTCGCTGATATAAAAACTTATAGAGATCTGAAAAATACCTTGTACTTTGAATGGTAATACGCGCAATTATTAGTAATTTGCAGCCTGTAAACAGCAACACAAACTACTACCCTAATGATTAAAATTTTAGGCGAGCAGAACTCCCTCCTCAACCGATTTATCTACGAGATTAGAAGTGTTGATATACAGAATGACAGCATGCGCTTTAGGC
>CAZGQZ010000273.1:0-3353 GCA_964527985.1 uncultured Rikenellaceae bacterium
AATTCGCTGTTTCGAATATTTTAGATCATTCCAAGTTTTCATCCATCCTATTTTTGTAAAGCTTTTCTCAGTAAATTTAGCTTACTAACGGGAAAAAACTTAGATGGTTCAAAAAGGATTACCAAAAATTGCCTTAGAATTTCGGCCCTTTACTTACTCATACCGCAATGCCTCCACCGGATTACGCCTTGCCGCCAACCAACTTTGCCAGCTAACCGTTAGCAACGCAATTATCAGCGCCAGCAAACCCGCCACAGCAAAAACCCACCAGCTAAGCTGGGTGCGGTAGGCAAAGTTTTGCAGCCACTTGTCCATAGCGAAATATGCAACGGGTGTGGCAATAACAAAGGCTATGGCTACCCATTTCACAAAATCCATATTAAGCATTAGCATTACCTGCCAAATTTTGGCACCGTTAACCTTGCGGATGCCGATTTCTTTGGTTTTCCTTTTTAGTATGATAGAGGTTAGGTTAATAAGCCCCATAATTGATAGCAGAATGCTGATAAGGGTAAAACTCCTGATAAGCATATTTGTCCTCTGATCATCGGCATACATCATAGCAACCCTGTTGTCGAGGAACTGAATATCGGCGGGTGTATTTCCAAATACCTTGTCCCATACTTTCTGAACCGTTGCAATGGCTGCACCCGAATCGGAATTACGGAATCTGATGTTCATATAACCTGTAGGTTCAAATGTTAGATAGAATGCCACCGGTTCAGCCGGATTGTGAAGAGAGTTGAAGGAGACATCTTTGAGCACACCAATAACAGTTGTTTGGCCAATCTGCATGCCGGTAATATCATCTTTCAGTCCACAAAAATCAACTAATGCCTCATTAACAATAATAGTGTTAAACCCACCATCGTTGTACGACAGGTCAAAGTTCCTGCCCGCAAGCAATTCCATCTCCATAAGCGGGATATAGTTTAAATCAATACCCATTACATTCACTATCCTTGTTGTCATCTCTCCCTCAATTTTTATGGGGAAATGAACAGTTCCCAAAACTTCACCCGGTGCTCTGGTTGAAAAGGATGCAAATTCTATTTCGGGATTTCTTAGCAGTTCCTCTCGGAATGAGTTGACATTATTTATTTCGTTGGAAGGGTCGGTGAGTTTTACCAGCAATACATTATCTTTAACAAAACCCATATCGCTGTTCGTTAAGTATCGCATCTGTCTCTCCATAATTACAGCAGAAAGGATAAGTACGATAGTAAGAGCATACTGAAAGATAGACGATAGCTTGCCAAAAGTAAAAGTACTTTTCCCAGTAAGGTACTGCCAAGGCCGGAGCATCTCAAGACCGCTCTTGCCAACATAATTTAGCCACGGGATAAGCGACGTCAAAAGCCCTATTGCTATAATCATTGCAAGCGAAAGCACAAGAATTTCATCTAAATGGTAATCGGCAACTTGCAGTCCGGTTATGGATACTACATAAGGGCGAATAAACAGAAAGAGCCAAAAGGCAATAAAAAGCGAAACAAGTACATATACAAGATTGCCAATAAGCGAATGGATATAAAGCATCTTATTCTTCGCCCCTAAAATCTTTCTAACCCCCATACTTTTCGACCGAGTGATGTTGCGTGAAACGAGTAGGTTGGAGTAGTTTATACCTGCAATTAGGATTAGGAAGAGCGCAACAATAATCAGGAAATGGCTGTATATCTTGTTACCCTTCGGATAATCGTAGTTCATATGAGGAGAAAAATGCAGATTCTTGAGGGGTATGGCTATGGGTTTGAAAGTTGCGTTGATAGCTTCGCCAAAAGGCGACATATACTTAGCATAAAATGAGTCGAAGTTTTTGGTTATCTCTTCAATTTGAGCATCCGGAGATAATAGAATGAAGTGATAGGCCGAGGGCATCCAGTAACCCTCAGCCAAGTTTACCTCCGATTCATTTTCCGGGTTAGTATCGGGATTAGGATGAGAGATTAGCACGTTTAGCTTGTGATGCGAATTTTTAGGAGAATCCTTTACCACACCAGTTACAGTTAGCAGCTTATCACCCTCGTTAATGGTTTTGCCAATGGGGTTCTCCGCTCCAAATAGCCGTTTGCTAAGGCTCTGGTTTATTACCACTTCTCGGGGGTTAGCAAGTGCAGAGTTTATGTTGCCATGCACAAAATCGAAGGTAAATAATTGAAACACGGAGCTATCAGCAAAGTAAGCCTCATCTATGCTAATTTTAGCCTCTTCTCGTTCAAGGATAATCGACTTTTTAATTGGTGTAAGGCTAGCATACTTTTCAACTATGGGGAAGTGCTCTTTTAGGCCGCGCCCCATGTATGGCCCCAGCACTGCATGCTTAGCCTCTGAGCCAGCGGTTTTAATCTCACCGCTTATACGGTAAATCCTATAGGCTTTTTCATGGTAAGCATCGTATCCAAGTTCAAATGTAACCCTTGAATAGATAAAAATCACTGTTGCAAAAGCAATTGCCAGCCCTGCAACGCTAATTAGAGAAGATCCTTTGCAACTAAGCAAATCTTTTAGGGCAGTTTTGATTGATTTTAGATACATCGCTATAATTTTATATTTGCTCGCCTCCCTATTAACGCTTCAGAAAATTCCGCCTCGTTCCCCTTGTTGCATTAGCGCCCTTAATATTCCCTCCGCCCCAGGTTAGCCCCGATTTACGCTCTCTGAATGGCGAATTGTTCATCCCCCAGCCCTTAGCTTCTAAATCACCCTTCTCTAGAGGAACAGCGGCTTTACCTGCTTCTTTGTATGAGTTGATGATTTTATCAATCTTCTTATTGTGACGATATCTTTCAATAATTGCAAGGGGTAAAAAAACAATAACCAGAAGAGCCAACCCAAGTGTTAGGAATATATTATTCAATGGAAATTCCATAATTACTCCAATAATTCTAAGCAAAATAAAGAACGTTCCTGCTATTCCTGTGACGTAAATGGCTGTTTTCATAATTTTTGTTTTCTTAGTGTTTAGTCGAGGTTTTACTTTAAGTGAAGCCTTGACTAATATTGGTTTTACTCATATCTCAATGCCTCAACCGGATTCCTCCTTGCCGCCAGCCAGCTCTGCCAGCTAACCGTTAGCAGTGCAATTACCAACGCCAGCAACCCAGCCAACGCAAACACCCACCAGCTAAGCGGGGTGCGGTAAGCAAAGTTCTGTAGCCATTTATCCATGGCGAAGTAGGCAATGGGCGTGGCAATAACAAAGGCTATGGCTACCCACTTCACAAAATCCATATTTAGCATCAGCATTACCTGCCAAATTTTGGCGCCGTTTACTTTGCGGATACCAATTTCTTTGGTGCGTCTAACAATTGAAAAGTAGCTGATGGCATAAAGACCTACACATGCAATGG
>CAZGQZ010000274.1:0-3348 GCA_964527985.1 uncultured Rikenellaceae bacterium
TCATCGTGCTCAATTCTCAATCAGCCAGTTGAGGTAGAGGTAACCCCAATGCCTATTGAAGAGTTTATGCAAAAGCCCTTTGGGCATAGCGAGAGTATTGACGATTTTAAGGCGGGGTTGCCTGAGGGCACACGAGTTCAGAAGTTGATAAAGCGTAACCCGCGACCTCACCATAAGCCTGATACGGTATATAATTTCCTTTTTAAAAAATCGAAAATTAGCGTTTACAAAACGCAGTTTAACCAAGAGTTTTTGCTTGGAGGAAATGTTCGAAACCCCCAAATTGTGCTTGTTAACGGAATTAGAAAGGGTATGGCTAAAGCGCAGTTTTTTAATTGTTTTACCGATTTTGATCCCTCGCCTAATGATACAATATCAATAAAAGAACCAAAGTTTGGACGAACCTTTAACTTTTACTTCAATAAAAAAGGGATATTAGAGCGGTTTTCGTTTACGGGGAAAACCTAGACAATAAATCAGTTCATATTTCTCAGATTTTTTACTTTCCGGTTTTACTTCCATTTATTGTGGATAAGGCTAGTATTTATCGTTTTGCATAATGAATACTTCATCCCCTATTGTGAAGTACTATGCATTTTTTCTGTTTACAACTTTTCCGGCAATGCTAATAATTTTGAATACTTAGGGTTAATTATATGAATGTAATTGCTTTGCGAATTCAAGCCAATTAATTACGTTTTCAAATCTATTCAATATTTAGCTTGCTCCTCGTGGTAGTTTTGCTAATAGTAATATCAAATGATTAAGCAATTGCTTAAAGTATTGTTTTCGTTATTCATCCAATTGAGATGGAAGGATATTGAAACAATAGATTACTTGATATTCAAAATAGTTACCTAATAGCAATTCTTTTAAAACCTAAAAAAATGAAAAAAGCCTTTTTAATTTTTATTAGTATGATAGTTGTCGGCACCTTAAACTTATCGTGTAGTAAAGACAACGATAGCGAAAAGGAGCCTGAGGTAATTACACTGGACGGCAGCGGAACTTGGAACAACCCATTTAAAGTATCGGTGGGCACAACTCGTACAAGTATTGAGGCGGGAAGTTTTCTGTATGAGTTTCCTTATTCGGTAGGGCAATCATATACCATTAAGGTGAGTGATTTTACTCAGGATTTGGATTTAAGAGTAGTTATTGGCTATGGCCCAGGCATGGGCACCGATTTGTCCAATAGCGTTACAGAGGGTTTGGCCGAAGAGGAGCTTACCTACACCTTTTCTCAACAAGATCTTTATCTGTACATTGAAAATGTTACCGATGAGTCAACTGAGTTTACCCTAACTATTAAGAAAAATTAAATTTAGGGTTTTACAGGGTCATACCTCGAAGCGAAAACATATAATATGTAAAAAACCGAAATGGATAGTTGGATAGTTATCCATTTCGGGTTTGTTGCTTACTTATAGTTTATTTCTTTTCAGCAATAACAGCAATTGTGCTTTGCGTTCCCTTTACTTTTTGGCCAATACCTACCTTTACCGTTGCGCTAAGCGGGAGAAAGAGGTCAACTCTTGACCCAAACTTTATAAAGCCTACTTCTTGACCTTGCTTTGCTTTTTCGCCTTGTTTTGCGTAGCAAACAACGCGTCGGGCAAGATAACCAGCAATCTGGCGGTAGAGTACTTGAACACCATCGGGTCGTTTTAGGGCAATTGTTGTGCGCTCGTTTAGGGTTGACGATTTTGGCTCCCATGCAACCAGAAATTTGCCAGGATGATACTTTTGGTAGATAATATCTCCGCTAATTGGATGCCAGTTAATATGCACGTTCCAAACCGACATGAATATTGATACCTGAATACATTTTTCTTTTAAATATTCTGGCTCATCAACCTCTTCAATAGCAACAATGGTTCCGTCGCAAGGCGATAGCACTTTTTCATCATCGAGTTTAACAGTGCGTTTGGGTACCCTGAAAAATCGAAGCATAAATATGTAGAGCGGTACGGTTACGACTAAAATAACGTAGAGCGCAACGTTGCTTATGGCATACCAGAATACGAAACTAATGCTTGCAAAAAGTATTAATGCAATTAGTAATATTGTTTTGCCTTCCCTGTGTATTCTCATCTATGTATTTGTAATAGGTGTTCTGTTAGTTAAAATAGCGTTTTTAAATCGTTATATCAGCATCATCATCTCGAGGTAAACAAAAACAATGGGTGCTGATAGCAGAATGCAGTCGAAACGGTCTAGAAGACCTCCATGCCCAGGCAAAAACTTGCCGGAGTCCTTTACACCAATACTTCGCTTAAACATCGATTCAACCAAATCGCCAAAAACGCCCATTGAGGCAGTAATTAGTCCAATTGCAATCCAATGAAAGAGCGATATTTCAATAAAGAATAGCGATAAAATCCATGCTGTAAGCAGTGTTGTAAAAATCCCCCCGACAAGGCCTTCCCACGATTTTTTTGGTGATATGCGAGGGAACATTTTATTGCGCCCAATGCTAAGTCCAAAGGCATAAGCTCCTGTGTCGTTTGCCCAAGTTAAAATAAAGAAACCAAGCAGCAAGCTGGTTTGAAATCCTATGCGATACGATGCGTAGCTAAGAGCAAAGTAGTTGAGAAGCGAAAACGGAAGGGCAATGTAAATTAGTCCGAGCAGCGTGTAGCCAATGTTGTGCATTGGCTTCTGGTGATTCCTGAAAAGTTCAATAATAAAAACGCTCAGCACTAGGGGGATAAGCCCAAGAAAAATATAGTTACCAAGCCTACCAATGGCAAACAAATAGTTAACGGTAAAAATTACTGCGCCTAAAACCAGTCCGTAAAGGTGTTGGGGTCTAACTCGAGCCTTAAAGGTTAGCCGGTAAAACTCGTAAAGTGTTGCTAGGGTGAGCCCAAGGAAAACAACAAAAAAACTGTAGCGCCCTAGGATAATGGCTCCTACGATAACCAGCACGAATAGCGTTCCGGTAATGGTGCGTTGTACAAATGTGCTCAAAATTCTAGCTCTTCAATGAGTTTTTTTGCCTTAGTTTCTGCTTCAGATGAAACATAAACCTCGGCTTCGCCTATTGAGGGGTACGATGAGTCCTGCTTGTTGAGTACCACTGCCTCAATACCATTACTGCCAAGCATTTGTTTTACGATTTCGGCCTGAAAAGGTTGGGCTTTAGTGAATACAAGCGACCAGTTTTTTTCGTCCATGGTTATTATTTATTGTTTGCTGTTTTCTGAATCCTTTTTGTCCTCACCCTCGTGTTTCTTCTCCTCTTCCTCAATGTCTTTTACAAGCTCTTCGGCTCTGGTGTGCGATTTACGGGGACCAAAAATAGTCTCTAAATCCTCACTAAAAATAACCTCTCGGTCAAGCAGT
>CAZGQZ010000275.1:0-3331 GCA_964527985.1 uncultured Rikenellaceae bacterium
GATACGGATTTAAACCGAATCCCAGAAATATTGCTATCTAAGGATGACCCAATATTTGAATTTAACAAAGCAATAATTGATGCAACAGCCGACTATGCCGTAGCCTACAAACCAAATCTTGCATTTTACGAACTTCATGGAGCATCGGGCTGGAATAGCCTGCAAAAAACTATTAAGTACATCCGAAAAAATCACCCTAACATATTTACTATTGCCGATGCAAAACGTGGCGATATTGCAAACACTTCGCGCATGTATGCCCGAACATTCTTTCAACACCTCGATTTTCATGCTGTAACCCTTTCGCCCTACATGGGGCAAGATACGGCCGATCCATTTTTAGCTTTTGAGTCCAAGTGGGTAATTCTACTTGCGCTAACATCAAACAATAGCTTCGATGATTTTCAGATAGAACCTGTCGGCGAAAATCAAAAACCCCTCTACCAAAAGGTGATTGAAAAATCGATGCACTGGGGCACAGAAAACAATACGATGTACGTTGTTGGAGCAACCAGAGCCGAAATGCTTAGCGATGTAAGGAAAATAGCTCCCGATCATTTCTTACTTGTTCCTGGGGTTGGCGAACAAGGCGGTAGCCTTAAAGATGTAGCAAAATACGGAATGAATAAGCAATGCGGATTGCTTGTAAACTCTTCACGAGGCATTCTGTACTCTGATAACAGCATGCGTTTTGCTGGTGCTGCACGAACTAAAGCCATGCTCTTACAAAACGAAATGGAGACTCTACTTAAAGAGCACAAGCTTATTTAACAGCAAACTATCAATTTTTCTAATTTTTTTTACTGACTTTTCTTAAAGCGATGTTAATAACGACAGAAGAAAGCCTTTTTTGCGTCTACATCCATACATATTGTTGCGTTTTAGAATATTAACAATTGTTAATAACACGTGTTGAAATTCAGTTAATTAATACACTCCAAAAAACTTGATTTCCGGTGTTAAATCGATATATATTTGTTATACCAGACGAGAGATAAAAGGCTGCTCAAAAGGTTAGGAGTTGATGTAGAATTGCTTAGTTGTAGTTTTAAACAGCTCATTCAGATAGAAATATTTGCTAACCCAAGAGCCGAAGTCCAAGTCCGAAAGGGTTCGCTCTACGGGCAAGGTCAGTCAGGCCAAGATCGCCTAGCGTTCTTAAACCGATTGAGTCGAAAGCAGCAAATTAAACGAACACATGTTCGGTTGATTAAATGCTGAATCCAAATTCAAGTTGCAAGACTAGAAAGAGGATTGCCTTCTGAGAGTTATGCTGCCAACAAAAAATGGTTACCACTGACAGTAAGTGGATCTGCAAAGAAAAGCACTAGACGGGCTAACCAAAAGGCAAATTAATAATTGGTAGGTCTTTATAAAACGACACTTTGTCCCCGAAGTTTACTCTTTGGAGTAAGCAAAAGGACCGCTCGAAAATTTTGCTCTAACCAGCAGAATTGGGTAAGCGTAGGGCTACAGGTTAATATCGCCAGATATTTGCTGTATGCCGGTCGGAATAACCGTAGTCTGGCACTAAATGAAACTTATGTTTCGGCTAGTGAATGGGAGTTGTTCGCGCTGAATGGCTCCCATTACTGTTTGAAAAAACTCTATCTACACCTTTTTGCTTTTTTGTTTG
Organism: uncultured Rikenellaceae bacterium; assembly: GCA_964527985.1. Classification (GTDB taxonomy): domain Bacteria; phylum Bacteroidota; class Bacteroidia; order Bacteroidales; family Tenuifilaceae; genus Perlabentimonas. The sequence goes on from CAZGQZ010000275.1 coordinate 1,637, forward strand.
TACATTTTATATCTTTTTATACACATTCGTTGTGTCTTTATTGCGTTTATCTTCCTTTGCATGTATTTGACTGCACAAATTATTCATCCAATTGAATAAATTATACTCTTATTTGCAGAATTTATTGTATTATTATATTTGTAGGAAAAGAACATCATACTTGTCAGGATGATTGATAAAAAATACACAGAACATAAAGACCAGGAGATTATTAACGCCTATTTCGAGTACTTTTACTCATATGCAAACCGGAATTGGCAGGCCATGATTTCAAAATTTGCTGACACCATTACGATGTTTGGTACTGGCATTGATGAAATAAGCCTTAACAATAAAGATACTCTAAGTTTCTTCTCAAGAGAGTTTGACCAATCACCTGCACCAATCGAATTTGATATTAAAGAGCTTGAAGTATACAGATTAAGAGATAGCATTGCATATATAATGATTTCAATGGATATGAAAATTATGCTACCTGACAATCTTATTGAATGCTCTAATAATAGAACTACAGCCTTAATGATTAATGAGGAAGGAGAGTGGAAACTTGCTCATGGGCATTGGTCTCAACCTGCAGAAGGGCAGGATGTTGGCGAAAGCGTTCCATACCTGCTACTAAAGGAGAAAAATAGAGAGCTAGAAGAAAAGGTAGCAGAAAGAACGAGAGAAATTGAAAAACAAAACATTGAACTTCATAAGCTCAACAAGGCAAAAACCGATCTTCTTTCAATAATTGCTCATGATTTAAGAAGTCCATTCAACGCTTTTATGGGACTTACTGAAGTTATGCTTATGAACTTTGATGAGAACATTACAAACCCCGCATATTTCAGAGAGAGAATTACGTTGATTAACGAAAGAGCCCACAGCCTATTTAACGTAGCAGATACACTTCTCAACTGGGCCTGGACACAAACAAACAACATTGAGGTAAAAAAAACGAAAACTAATCTTAATCAGATTATAAATAATCAGCTTAATAACCTAAGAGATATTTCTGTAGCTAAGCATATTACAGTTCATTTTCCTCAAACTAGCGATACAATTCTATACACCGATTCTGACATCTTAGGAATAATCATACGCAATATTATATCCAATTCTATAAAGTACTCCTATAAAAATGGCAAGGTTAGCATATTGGTTAACAATGATAAAACTAACGTTATCATAAGGATTTCGGACAGTGGTATTGGAATGCAAGAAGATAGAGTTAAAGAGATTTTAGCCTCTAGCACAAACAAGAGTACCCTAGGAACTTCGAATGAGAAAGGTATTGGTCTGGGAATTAGCATTTGCAAAGACCTTATCAGCAAAATTGGGGGCCGGCTTCACATCTCAAGCGAAATCGATAAGGGGACCGAAGTTTCGCTAACCATTCCAGTTGAGTAGTTAGCTGCAAGCTTAGAAAATAAAAAAACTGGCCAACTTAAATAGTTATACTTTAAATTCGAAAACTATGAAACTACTTAAGACAATAAAAACCATTTTGCCGGTAAGTGTTATGCTAATTTCTTCCTTTGCCTTCTCGCAGGAAAAAGAATTAACTAATGAATATACTTTTGAACTAAAAAAGAGAACAAACCAGTTTGTAATTAAATGCGACTTAAATGATATTAGGATAGTTGCTGAAAAAGACTCTAAGTGTACACACTGCATTTCCAGTTGGATTAAATACGATTCAACTTATGCTAA
>CAZGQZ010000276.1:0-3319 GCA_964527985.1 uncultured Rikenellaceae bacterium
GAGCAAAGTAATATCCCGATACCGCTGCGGCGGGCATCATCATCATACTTTCAGTTAGCTGTATGCTAGCGTTTTGCTGAGCATTAAGTATGCTAAAAATGGTTGCCTTTTGCCTGTGGTCGGGGCAGGCAGGATAGCCCGGAGCAGGTCGAATACCGGTGTATTTGCTTCTGAGTATTTCATCAATTTGTAGCTGCTCATTGGGTGCGTAGGCCCAAATTTCTTTCCTAACCTTTAGGTGTAGCAGCTCAGCAAAGGCTTCGGCAAGCCTGTCGGCAAGTAGTTTTACCATTAGCGCGTTGTAGTCGTCGCCTTGGGCTGCAAGTTCGTTTGCCAGTTTATTGGCTCCAAAACCTGCCGATACGGCAAAAAAGCCAACCCAATCGGGTGTTCCCGAGTTGGCTGGTGCTACAAAATCGGCTAGGCAAAGGTTTGGCTCACCATTGGCCTTTGGTTCTTGATTTCTGAGTTGAGGCAAAATATGCTGAATACTTTTTCTCGACTCATCTTCGTAAATCAAAATATCATCGCCTTGCGATGCTGCTGGAACAATGGCTAAAACGCCATTGGCAGTAAGTAGGTTTTGTTCAATAATTTTGTCGAGCAGCGCATTGGCATCGCTATAAAGCTTTGTGGCCTCAGTTCCCTTAACTGCATCGGTAAGTATTTGCGGATATCTTCCTTTAAGTTCCCATGAGTGGAAAAAGAATGTCCAGTCGATATACTCTCTTAGCTCGGTTAGTGAGTAGTTGCTAAGGGTTTTTACACCCAAAAACTTAGGCTTTTTAGGTTGATATTGGTTGCCATCGTACTCTAAGCTATTATTATGAGCATTGGCAAGCGAAATAAGTGTTGTTGATTTTGCTGTATGCTTTGCTATGGCTTGATTGTACTCGTTGCTAATTTGCTCTAAAAAGTCGGCTTTGTGTTTTGGCGATAGTAACTTAACGGCTACCTCGCTTGCCTGCGATGCATCCTTAATGTGAACCACTCCGCCGCTGTATTTGTTGTTTATTTTTAGCGCAGTATGCAATTTTGATGTGGTTGCACCACCTACCATTAGGGGTATTTGCATATGGTTTTGCTCCATTTCGGATGCTATGTGGGTCATCTCGTCGAGCGATGGGGTAATAAGCCCGCTAAGTCCAATAATATCTACCTTGTGGGCGATGGCCGCTTCAATAATTTTTTCGCAAGGAACCATAACGCCAAGGTCAATTATTTCGAATCCGTTGCAGGCTAGCACCACGCTTACAATGTTTTTACCAATGTCGTGAACATCGCCTTTAACAGTGGCTAGTAGTATTTTGCCGCGCGAAACGGACTGCTTTTCCTGTTCCATTATGGGTTCGAGAATGCCCACTGCCATTTTCATTACCCTGGCGCTTTTTACAACCTGTGGCAGAAACATACGGCCCGAGCCAAATAGCTCACCAACAGTTTTCATACCATCCATCAGCGGTTCTTCAATTATTTGAAGAGCCGAACTGTATGTCTGTAGCGCATCGTTTACATCATCATTAATAAACTCTGTAATGCCTTTAACCAGCGCGTGCTCCAAACGTTTTGCAACAGGCCAGCTTCGCCATTCAAGGGTTTTACCAGTGTCGGTTTTATCGTCTTTAATGTTTTGGGCAAAGTTTAAAAGCCTTTCGGTAGCATCGGCCCTTCGGTTTAGTACCAAATCTTCAGTTAGTTCAAGTAGTTTGGGCTCAATCTCGGTGTAAACCTGTAGCTGCGATGGGTTTACTATGGCCATATCCATACCAACTTTTATGGCGTGGTAAAGAAAAACGGAGTGAATGGCCTCGCGAACGGTATTGTTGCCTCTAAATGCAAACGATAGGTTGCTAACGCCTCCGCTAATCTTAACGTAAGGTAGGTTCTCTTTAATCCATTTAGTCGATTCAATAAAGCTAACCGCATAGTTGGCGTGCTCTTTCATTCCCGTTCCTACCGCCAGCACGTTTGGGTCTATAATTATGTCGCAAGGATTTACACCAACCCTTTGGGTAAGTATTTTGTAACTTCGTTGGGCAATTTCTATTCTACGCTCGGTGTTGTCGGCCTGTCCGTTTTCATCAAAAAGCATAACCACCATGGCTGCGCCGTAACTTTTAATGATTTTGGCCTGCTCAGCAAACTTTTCTTCGCCCTCTTTAAGGCTTATGGAGTTTACAATACTTTTGCCCTGAACGCATTTTAGCCCTGCCTCAATTATGCTAAATCGCGATGAGTCGATCATAAACGGTACTTTGCAAATATCGGGCTCGGAGGCAAGGTAGTTTAAAAACGTTACCATTGCCTGTTCGCCATCAATAATGGCATCGTCCATACAAATGTCGATAACCTGCGCGCCACCATCTACTTGCTGACGTGCCACGGCAATGGCTTCCTCGTATTTGTTTTCGGCTATTAGTCTTGCAAATTTTCGAGAACCTGCCACGTTGGTGCGCTCGCCAATATTTACAAAGTTGGTATCGGGACGAATTTCGAGTAACTCCAAACCGCTAAGTCTTGTGTGCCGAGGTAGTTGGGGTGCTGTTCGGGGTTTGTAGCCCTCTACTGCCTTAGCAATGTGCTTAATGTGCTCGGGCGATGTGCCGCAGCAACCCCCAATAATATTTATCAGACCTTTGGCAAGCATTCGCTCAATTAGGCTGGCCATTTCGCGTGCCGATTGGTCGTACTCGCCCAGCTCGTTGGGTAGCCCCGCGTTGGGGTGAGCGCTTACCAAGAACTCGGTGTTGGCAGCCAGCTCCTCAATGTATGGTATAAGCTGCTCTGCGCCCATAGCGCAGTTAAGGCCAATGCTAAATAGTGGGTAATGGCTCACCGACTCGATAAACGCCCGCAGGGTTTGTCCCGTAAGGGTACGGCCGCTGGCATCGGTAATTGTGCCCGATATCATTACGGGGATATCAACATTTTTCTCGTTTGCTGCTTGCTCAATGGCAAAAATCGCGGCTTTGGCGTTAAGCGTATCAAAAATTGTTTCAACCAGCAAAATATCTGCACCGCCTTCTATTAACCCAAGCGCTTGCTCTTTGTATGCATTGGCAAGGGTGTCGAATGTTACGGCTCGGTATGCTGGGTTATTCACATCGGGCGATATGGATGCCGTGCGATTTGTAGGCCCCATTGAACCGGCAACTAACCTTGGCTTATTGGGGTTTGCTGCTGTAAACTCGTTGGCAGCTTTACGGGCAATTTGGGCAGCCGTACGGTTTATTTCGAGTACCAGATGCTCTGTTCCATAGTCGCCTTGCGCTATTGATGTTGCATTAAAGGTGTTGGTTTCAATAATATCGGCACCCGC
>CAZGQZ010000277.1:0-3258 GCA_964527985.1 uncultured Rikenellaceae bacterium
TATTGCTTAAAAGTGGCGATAGGCTTTTCATGTTTTCCGATGGTTTTGGCGACCAGTTCGGGGGACCCAAGGGCAAAAAATTCAATATGCACAAAGCTTTTAAAAAACTCATTGCTCAAACTTCAATACTGCCCATGAAGGAGCAAGGACGGGTTCTTGAAGAAACATTTGATAGATGGATTGACCATGATGGTGTTAAACATGAGCAAATTGACGATGTTACCATTCTCGGAATTATGGTATAGCTAGCTTTGCCTTGTCCTCATTTTTGATAACGTTGACGAAACGTTAGTGATGTAAGCCATAAAATTTAAACCCTTTCGCAAAAAAGTTGTTAATTCTTTATATCTGTTTGTTTAGAACACTAACTACTTAAACAAAACCTAACAATATGAAATCGGACATTGAAATTGCTCAAGAGGCAACCATGAAACCAATTACCGAGATAGCATCTACATTAGGTATCTCAAACGACGATCTAATTCCATACGGCAAGTATAAGGCTAAGCTACCACTAAAGCTAATTGATAGGAAAAACCTTAACCAAAATATGCTTGTGTTGGTTTCGGCCATATCGCCAACCCCCGCAGGTGAAGGTAAAACTACAGTTTCAATTGGGCTTTCGCAGGCTTTAAACCGTATTGGCAAAAAAACAACTGTTGTGCTGCGTGAGCCTTCATTGGGCCCAGTATTCGGTATTAAGGGTGGTGCTACTGGTGGAGGTTATTCGCAGGTACTTCCTATGGAGGATATAAACCTCCATTTCACTGGTGATTTTTCTGCCGTAGAAAAGGCGCACAACCTGCTTGCAGCAGTTATTGATAACAATATACAGAGTAAAACTCGCTCGCTCAATATCGATCCACGAACCGTTCATTGGAAAAGGGTTATGGATATGAACGACAGGTCACTGCGGCATGTCATTGTTGGGCTTGGGGGCACAACATCGGGTATTCCTCGCGAAACAGGATTCGATATTACAGCAGCATCCGAAATTATGGCAATACTCTGTCTTGCGGAGGATATGAGCGACCTAAAAAAACGCTTGGGCGATATTTTTGTTGGCTACACATTTGACAAGAAACCAATTTATGCCCGCGACTTAAAAGCCGAAGGTGCAATGGCTGCACTTTTAAAAGATGCAATGCTGCCTAACCTCGTTCAAACTCTTGAGAATACACCTGCCATAATTCACGGAGGCCCATTTGCAAACATTGCTCAGGGTACCAATACGGTTGTGGCAACAAAAATGGGACTCTCGTTTAGCGAGTTTGTGGTTACCGAGGCAGGCTTTGGTTTCGATTTAGGTGCCGAAAAATTTCTCGACATAAAATGCGAATCGTCAGGCTTATCACCTAATGCGGTGGTGCTTGTTGCTACTATCCGAGCGCTAAAGTATCATGGTGGCGTACCCGTAAAAGAGGTATCAAAGCCTAATGTTGAGGCACTTAAGAAAGGTGTTGCCAATATGCAAAAGCATATTGAAAATATGGGTTTGTTTGGTATTTGCCCTATTGTAGCTATTAATAAGTTTACAACCGATACCGATGAGGAGATAGAATTTGTTAAGAAAACTGCCGAGGAAATGAATGTGCCTGTTTCGGTAGTTGATGTTTGGGGCAAAGGTGGAGAGGGCGCAATTGACCTAGCCGAAAAAATAGCAAAAATTGCTCCTCAATGTGGTTGTAGGCACAAAGCCCTTTACGATTGGGATTGGACTCCAGAAAAGAAAATTGAAACCATTGCCAAGAAAATTTACGGAGCCGAGGCAGTTGACTTTACACAACAGGCCAAGAACGACCTAAAGAAAGTGTACGACCTAGGTTTGGATAAAGTGGCAGTTTGTATGGCTAAAACTCAAAAGTCGCTTTCCGATAATCCCGATTTACTTGGTCGACCTAAGGATTTTGTGGTTACCGTTAGGCAAATTGAGGTTGCAGCAGGCGCCAAGTTTATTGTTCCAATTACTGGCCAAATTATGCGTATGCCAGGTTTGCCTGGCGAACCAGCCTCGGAAAAAATTGACGTGGATAACGATGGTAATATTTCAGGGTTATTCTAGTATTATTCTTAATTAAGTTAGAAAAGGGAGTGGCTTTTACCATTCCCTTTTTTTAAACTAAGGTGGTCTTAAATTTGTAAACCCATATCAATTAGTTTTCAAAACCCCATTAATTGCATAAATTTGCTCAACAAAATTTTTAAGTATGAAAACATTTGTCAAGCCATTTCTAGTTGCACTCGTATTGTTTCTGTTCGGTTTTAAAAGCCATGCTCAGTACTTGCAGTTTAGCGTTTTTGCCGACCCTCAGCTTTCCTGGTTTACCTCCGATACTAAACGGTTTTCTCCAAACGGACCCGTGTTTGGGTTTAATGCGGGTTTTAGCTTTGAGCGTTACTTTGCCGATAGGTATGCCATTTCTTCAGGTGCATCAATATCGAGTATTGGTGGTAATCTAAAGTATAACGAAGAAGGGTATATGCTTAAAACACGCGATGGCGAGTATACTATCGCTGTTAATTCAAATGTTAGGGTAAAGGGTCAATACATCAATGTCCCATTGGGTTTAAAGTTTAAAACTAACGAAATAGGTTATACAACTTTTTATGCGCATTTAGGTATTGTTGGCCATCTTAAGCTAAAAGGATTTGCTTGGCAAGATGAGGCTGGAGTTGATAAAGAAGTTCTGGAGAAAGAACAGCTCCATTTCGGTTTCGTATCGTACATGTTTGGAGTTGGAATGCAATACTCACTCGGTGGTCCATCGGCTATTCAGGTTGGTATTACCTATGCAAACGGAATGACTCCTGTTTATGATGCCGGATACGGCATGATTAGCCTCGGTGACCTTTCGCTTAGGCTCGGTTTGGTATTTTAAAATGATTTTAGTTAGGCATACAATTAACTTTTTATCCTTGTGAAAATTGCTTTAGCACAGCTAAACTATATCGTTGGAGATTTTGAGTATAATACTCAAAAAATAGCTGATACAATTAACGTCCAAAAGAATACTGGCGTCGAACTTGTTGTGTTTTCCGAACTGTCAGTTTGTGGATACCCGCCTCACGATTTGCTTAATCGCAACTATTTTATACGGAAATGTATTGCTGCAGTTGAAAAAATTGCCCATCACTGCAAAGGTATAGCCGCAGTTGTTGGCGCACCAAGCATAAATACCGAGCCTAACGGTAAACCTCTATTTAATTCGGCATATTTACTCGCTAACGGAAAAATTCAAAGTGTTCATCATAAGGCTT
>CAZGQZ010000278.1:0-3220 GCA_964527985.1 uncultured Rikenellaceae bacterium
CCCATCGACAGCAGAAGTTCGCTGTTCTTCATTCAGCTTACCATTCAAAGCCCCGATGAACAGCCCGATAAAGAAGATGAAAAGGCAGAATCGTCACTTGAGCATATGAAAGGCCTTTACGCCAAAATGCGCGCCGAAAACTTAGTAGTATTGCACAAAGGTGATTTCTCTGAAAACTCGGTATTGCCAATTATCCATATGATTGAAAAAAACATCTTAAGGTATAACGACCTGAAAATTGGCAAGCAAAAGCTTTACAACGTATCGGTTGAGATGCTGCAGAATATTTCGATGCATGCCAGCAAGACCGATAAGATTAACGAAGGCTTGTTTATCCTTGAGCATCACGACAATAATTTCTCAATTGGAACTTGTAACTTTATCTCCGAAGAAAATGAAAAGGGGTTAAATGGGCTGCTACAAACCCTTAGCAAGCTAACCAAAATGGAACTCAACGATTTGTACAGAGAAAAGTTAAGGTTACTAATTGACGAAAAGGTTGTTGGAGTTGGTATTGGGTTAATCTACATTTTCCGAAAATCGCAATCGGTTGACTATCTCTTCTCCGAATCCGATTCCAGAAAACTATTCTCACTCGTAGTTGAGGTTTAAATTTAGTTTGAGGGGTTCATAATTCTCGCAACCTAATTCAATTAGTCCGTTGGGCTAAGGGGATTGTAAAGAAAAACTCACTACCTACCCCTTCGATACTCTTAACCCAAATATCACCATTGTTAAGCGTAATAAAATCTTTACAAAGTATTAAGCCTAAGCCCGTTCCCTTTTCGTCTTGAGTTCCGCGAGTTGAAAATATTTCACGACCAAAAAGCCGATGCAGCTGATCGCTGTTCATACCAACCCCGGTATCGGCAACCGAAACCATAATATCACTATTTTTAATTGATGCAGAAACGGTAACCGCACTCCCCTTCTCACAAAATTTTATTGCATTAGCAATTAGGTTGCGAAACACGAGCTCAATCATAGCACTATCGGCAAATACTTCAACATCTTCCTCAACCAGGTTTCTCAGTGTAATCCCCTTATTATGTGCTTGTTCCGCGTATAAATTCAGCTTACTCTGAGCAATATCGCGAACCTTAAACTTAGTGGGATTTACCTTAAGCCCCTGCATTTGACTTTGAGCCCACTTAAGCAGATTTTCCAGTAGCTCGGAAGTGTAACCCACATTTTTCGATAGCTCATCGATAACCTCCTTAAAACCTTCCTCGGTGAAAAAACCTTGCTGTGTAAGGTTTAAAAGAGTTATGAGTGAACCCAGGGGACTTCGTAAGTCGTGTGAAATAATTGAGAATAGCTTATCTTTTAAACTATTGAGTTCCCTTAACTGCTCTGCCTGCTGCTGTATTTCTCCATTCTGTCTTACGATTTCTTCATTTTTTTGCTGAAGCAGCAAATTCGCTCTTTTTTTCTGATAGTAGCTGTACAGAACGTAGGCAGTAAAAAATAGCACAAGCACAATAATTGCCAGGTAAATATTCCGCATTTGGTTTTGGTGGGTAATTACTGCCTGTTGCAGTTCACGTTCCTTGTTCAGCAAATCAATTTGCATTAGCCGTTCTCGCGACTCCCTTTCGGCTTCTTCCAAAACACGCTGCTTCTGAGTCAGCTCTTCGTCTTTAAGCATAAGTTCCTGCTCGGTAGCCTGTTTTTGAGCCTCAACATGTTTAACTCTTGAGGTGGCATCATCCACAAGCTGTCGGGCTGCTTCTTCTTTTACCCGAAACTCATCTTGCTGGATCTTCTTAGTAATGGCTGAGAAAAGGTTAAAATATTTGGCTGACTCCTCAATATTACCTTGCTTATCGTAAACTTTTGTGAATACTGAATATATGTTCCGTAAAAGCTTAGGCTCGTTAAGCTCTTGAGCTATGGCATTGGCTGTGTTTAAAGCATTAAGCGCATTGCTGTAGTTTCCCTTTTCGTAGTATATATTTGCCTGGTTTATGTAGGATGAGGTAACATCGGCTTTTCGGCCAAGCTTTGAGGCTACAGCTGCTGCTTGCAAGAACTGCTCTAAAGCCTTGTCGTACTCTTCTGTGTCAGTATATATCAACCCTAAGTTAGTGCTAATAATATATACAGCATTATTATTGCCCAGCTTGTCCGACATTTCTAGCGCAAGCAGAAAATTCTCTGCTGCTTGCATAAGCATGTCGTGTTGCCAATAGGTATTGGCAACCTTCCCGTAGTAAAAAGCGGCTTGATTAAAATCCTGCTCAGCAGCAAACTGTTTGGCTAGCGTTATCTCCTCATCAAGCTGTGCAACCTTTTCTTGTGAAATTGAAGCGCTTTGACTGTAAACAAAAGTGAATTGGGATAGCAGTACAACGAATAGCAGCAATATGTATGAGATAAGTCTGCGCATTGAAACTATACCCTCTCTGATTTTTCAATAATCTTAACTGGCAAATCGGTTAAGCGGGCAAACTCTTCGCCCTCTTCTCGCATATCCTCGTCGTACTGATTGTAGTACCAGTTAAGAATAATTTTACGCCCCTCCTTGTGTAGCCTTTCGAAGTGTGATATTATGGCTAGTATTCGCTTAGTTGAGGCTGAATTGAGGTAAACCAAATCGAAGTTTATAATTGTATCGGGTTGAGGTTCGTCAACATATTCAATCACGGCCTGCTCCAAAGGGCTATAGAAAGCAGTAATGTCTTCGGGTAAGCTTTTACCCGAAATATCGAGAATGCCCCTACTCGGATCGAACATAATTTGTGGCGATTCATCAGTTGCTAGTATTATGAGCTTGGACATGATTGCTTCTTTTTCTTTTGTATTTATTACTTAAATAGGGTTTACTAAGATACATAATTAGCGCTATTTTTGCCACATTTTTGACAAAAATACGCTATTCGTATGTCAGCATTAGTTTGCGGAAACTTAACAATTTACTTTTGATACATATCTAGATAAGTAGTTTAATGCACAAATGGATTTTGTAAGAGATAATATTGAACTATGCCACATTAACCTCCATCTCGAGGGGTACATTAAACATTTGCATAACCGATTCGCGAATACTATGGGCTAACGACAGAACTTCGGCTCCTGTACAACCTCCATAATTAACTAGTACCAACGCCTGATTCTTGTGAACACCAACATTTCCAACTCGCTTGCCCTTCCATCCGCATTGCTCAATTAGCCAGCCAGCCGGAAGTTTTACATTATTTTCATTTATAGGATAATACGG
>CAZGQZ010000279.1:0-1417 GCA_964527985.1 uncultured Rikenellaceae bacterium
TATTCTAATGTAAGTGCCGACAGCGCTTTGTTCTGGTATTCGCAAGTTTTTCCCAAGGAGTTGGATGATGAAAATACTTTTAACGAGTGGCTTTCCAGCGCACAGCAATCTAGCGTTTACTACCTTTCGGTTGCCCTCGCTCGAGCCGGACAAATAAAACTTAACAGTGAAGATGCAGGCGAAGGATTAAGTTGGTTAGAAAAGGCTTTTTACCTAGCCGACAGCATTAAGCAGCCCGAACTGGCTGTTCATTGCTCCGACATAATTGCGGTATACTTTGCGCAAACCAATCAGCCTGAATTGGCGATTGATCAGTTTAACAAGTCTCTAGTAATTTACAAGTCGATATGCGATGCGCAAGGCATAGCCTATTGCCTTGGCAATTTGGCTGTAATAAATGCCGGTGTTGGCAATTTAGCTGAATCGGCTAAACAGTTTGAGGAGCTAATTTTGTTTAAACGTCAGAATAATATCAGTAGTGGTTTAATTGATGATTATATAAATGCTGCAACTTTATACTATAAACTCGATGATATTAGAAAATCAGAAGAATACTGGCTGAAAGCTTACGATTTAGCCAAGCAACTGGGGCAAAATGGCTATATCGAAGATGTTTTGCTAGGTTTGGGCGAGTTGTACATTAATATCGACCAAACCGAAACTGCTCTGCAATACTACAAGGATCTTTATGCTCACTTATCTGACCAGCAACAACCTGGCAATGCCATGCTGATTGCAGTAAATAATATTGCAGCAATTTTATTCGAACAAGGTAAGCTGAACGAGGCATTACCCTATTGGGAACAAACCTACAACTTAGGCATGGCAATGGAAAATGTGCAGGCTGAGGCAGATGCATTGCTTAGCCTAAGCAATATACATTTTCAGCTGGGAAATAACGATAAAGGCTCAGCGTATCACCAAAAATATATCGAGCATAGCAAGCAGTTTGCCAGCTCAGAGGCTGTAGCCAACTCGTACATTGTCATGGCCGAAGTTTTCGAAGGGCAAAATGAGTTTGAGAAAGCTCTCCAGCAGTATGCTAATGCAATTGCTATCTATCAGGCCGAAGGAGACCTAACAAATGAGGCGCTGACAAACATAAGCATAGCAAATTTGTTTGTTAAGCAGCAAAAGTATCAGCCTGCACTCGATTTTTATAGCGCAAATACATCTTCTGAAAATGATTTGCCTTTAGCGGTTGTTGCCGCATCGTATCAAGGAAAAGCCGATGTGTTTAGGCTACAACTTCAGCATTTAAGTGCTTTGCAATGGTACGATAAGGCCTTGGCCATTTGGACTTCAATAGAGAATTATAAACAGGCCATTGTTTGCCTAAATTCCATGGGCACGCTTTTCGAAACAACCGGAAACCTCCCTGAGTCGGTAAGGCGATACGAGCAAGCATTGTCAATAG
>CAZGQZ010000279.1:1517-3181 GCA_964527985.1 uncultured Rikenellaceae bacterium
TTAACCCTTGAGCCCGATAGCGCAGAAAAAGCCTATTTGAAAGTATTAGAAATGAATTATTCAGATATTTTTAGCAACTTTTCAATTTTATCGGAGAGCGAAAAAGAGCTCTTCTTTAGAACAGTTGCCGAAGATTTTGATAGGTTTACTGCCTTTTCGTTACAAAGGGTAAAGTCGAACCCCGAGGTTAGTCAAGCCGTATACAATAACTTGCTGCGCAATAAGGGATTGTTGCTTAAGTCGAGCACTGCAATGCGAACGGCAATTTTTACCAGCAACAACGAGCAGCTAATAGCTAGCTATGAGCAATGGATAGCCCTAAAGCAGGAAATTGCAAGTCTTTTGACACAGCCTATCAATGAGCGCAGTGAAAGTATTAATGATCTTTTAGAGAAGGCTAATTCGCTTGAGCGGGAACTAGTAAGAAGTTCCTCTGCTTTTAGCGACTTTGAGAAATCTACATCATATACGTGGAAATCGGTTCGCGATAACTTGAAAGATAACGAGGTTGCAATAGAATTTACTCATTTTAAGCAATTGGCCGATAGCGTTTTCTATTGTGCGCTAATTGTTAGGCCGGGGTACGCTTCACCGCTTATTGTTCCGCTTTTTGAGGAGCAAAAGCTAGCAAAAATAATTGGCAGCTTTGGAGGGAACAATTTAAGCTACATTAATAGCGTATACGGGGTTAACAACGAATTAAACGATGCTCTTTACAAACTCATTTGGAAGCCTATTGAAGAGCATCTGCAATCCGCCGAAGAGGTTTTTATTTCTCCCTCGGGTATTTTGCATAAGGTTTCGTTTGCTGCACTTAGCCCTAGTGTTAATCGCTACCTTATGGATGATTTTAGCGTTAGAATGGTTAGCACCACGGCTCGTGTAATAAGCCAAAAACCCTTTGAGTACAATAGTAGCATGAGCGTATCATTGTTCGGAGGTATTACTTATGGCTCTTTGGGAAACCCAAATCAAACATGGAAGTTTCTTAAGGGTACTGAAGCTGAAGTTGAAAAAATTGCCAGTATCCTTATGCCAAGTATGCCGAATATTAAGGTATATACCGATTCGCTGGGTACCGAGCAAGCGTTTAAGCAGGCTGCAAATGAAAGTCCTATAGTACATATTGCAACACACGGGTTTTTCTTTCCGAACCCCGAGGAGGTAAAGCAAGTTTTAGATGCAGCAACCGAGTACGGCGAAGTCGACTTTAGGGGAGGTTCGCCTACTTTTGGTATGGATAACTTTGTGAATAATCTGAATCCATTAATGAGATCGGGTTTGGTGTTTGCTAATGTTAACGATTATTGGAGCGGATATTCTGAGGTTATTACTGACGATGGCGTTTTGACGGCACTCGAGGTTATTAATATCGATTTACGAGACAACCAGCTTGTTGTAATGTCGGCTTGCGAAACAGGCTTGGGCGACATTGCTGGTAGCGAAGGGGTTTACGGCCTTCAGCGCGCTTTTAAAATGGCTGGTTCAAATTATCTCATCATGAGCCTTTGGCAAGTTCCCGATAGCGAAACTGCCGAGTTTATGGAGTATTTCTATACGGAGCTTACGCGCAATAAAAGTTTAAATGAGGCATTCTCAAGTGCTCAAAGAGCTATGCGCCAAAAATACGATCCATACTATTGGGCCGCTTTTGTGCTTGTTGA
>CAZGQZ010000280.1:0-3153 GCA_964527985.1 uncultured Rikenellaceae bacterium
ACAAGACTGACAATTAATTCATACACATACAGGATAATTACAGCAGATAAGCTAACAAAAAGCGATGTACAACCTAACGGTGACGAGTATGTTTTGGATTGAATCAAATTGAAAAGCAATAAACCTAGAAAAAACGCCTTGAAATGGCATAAAGCGTCTGCTCCAAACGGATGGTTTAATCTCCCCCCCTAATTTTGGGCATAATACAAAGTAAGGAGTAAAGCTATTAACAAGGCCAGTTAAATTCCCTTCTATTTAAACAAGTACCTTTCTCTCGGACCGTCTACAAGCTCAAATTTTGAAGTCTTATCTCCTTCAGACGATTCTATACACCGATATTCTGCCTCAAGATAAGAGCGCGATAAGTCTTCGTTATATGTTTCAAAACCAACTACATATGGATTGAATTTATTATGGGGATGGGGTTGAGCCTCAGGAAACTTCTGCTGAAGTACAGGAATAAGTGCTTCATAAACTATTCGCCTAAATAGTTCTTCGGTAGCAGCCATTTCACCCTGTTCGTAATAGATATTATACAAATCTGGATCATCAGTTTCGGGGTCATAGGTTAAACCTTCCCATGTATATGTCCTAAGATGATAGAACGTAAGTCGCATATCGAAGTTTTTGTAATATGCAGTTGCTCCAAAATAGTATCCTTGGTCATCAAATTTAGGATGTGGAATGGGATCGATTGATGAAACATACAAATAGTCGCTTTCGCTCATATCAAAGTTTGATAGGGTGTAGAATTGAACCTCTTCACTGTACGATATACCAGCACTATTAATTGCATATGCTCGAACAAAATATGGCGTTTCGGGCGACAAATCGGAAAGTTCACCAGTAAGATACATGCCTTCAACAATGGCCTCGGTGTTTACCAAATAATCGTTTAACGTAGGATTGGCTGTTGTACTACAGACAAATCCTCTGGATACATTAGCTGTTGTGTCATTATCAATAATCCGCATTGTGCAAAATGCACTTGTTGTATCGTTCGATGTTACACCAATCTCCATAATTTTTGGTTTTTCTCCCTGAAAATCTAATTCCTTTTGACAAGAAATAGAGATTAAAACTAGAATAGCAAAAGAAATAAAATACTGTACTGTTTTCATCTTTATAAATTACAACATTTTTAAATACAATCCAGTCAACCAATCGGTTATATATACAACCCCCTCGCCACTTTCAATATCACCTCATTCGAAGCGGGTAACTCGTAATCAAAATCAACGTTATGTTCAGCAATTGCTGCCAAAGCATCCTTAATGGCTAGCCAAACAGAGAAGGCTAGCATGAATGGTGGCTCACCAACCGCTTTGCTTTGCTTAATGGTATTCGGATTTGGAGCATCTTTAAGCAGTTTAACCCTAAACTCTTTAGGAATATCTTGTACCGAAGGGATTTTGTATGTATCCGGACTATGATTTAGCATGTGTCCCTTGTCGTTCCACTTGATTACCTCGGTTGTGCACCAGCCAACTCCTTGAATAAATGCGCCTTCAACCTGACCTAAATCAATATTTTCGTTTATAGATTTTCCTGCGTCGTGCAAAATATCGGTTCGAATATTCTCGTAGTATCCGGTTAGCATATCTACTTCAACCTCAGAAACAGCCATACCAAACGCAAAGTAGTGAAAGGGTTTTCCTCTGCCTTTCGTTTTATCGAAATGAATATCAGGAGTTTTGTAGAATCCTGTTGCGCTTAAGCTGATTTGGTTGAGGTATGCAGCGGAAATCAGCTCAGTAAATTTGATACTATTTGCAGGGCTGTTCTTGTCAAAAACCTTATCACTTTCGAAAGTAATACTGCTCTCAGAAAGAGTGATATTGAATTTTTGTGAAAGTAGTTTTGCAGCTAAAGGCGTAAGCCTGGCTCTCAATTTATCAACCGCATTTTTAACGGCCATGCCGTTTAGGTCGCTACCCGACGAGGCGGCCGTTGCCGATGTGTTAGGGACTTTTGAAGTGTTGGTGGCATTTACCTTGATAAACTTTGGAGATACTCCCAACTCAGAGGCCGCAATTTGAAGCATTTTGGTATGAAGGCCTTGTCCCATCTCAGTTCCACCATGGTTAACCAGCACTGTTCCATCCTGATAGATATTTACCAAGGCACCTGCCTGATTCAGAAAACTAGTGGTGAACGAAATCCCAAACTTTACAGGAGTTATGGCCAATCCACGCTTAACGTACTTGCTCTTGGCATTAAAATCGGTAATGGCTTTTCGGCGTTGAAAATATTCCGACGAATCGATTAACTTATCGTAAATAGTGAAAAGTCTGTTGTTCTCAACTATTTGCTCGTAATGCGTAGTATTCCTGTCCATTAATCCATAAAAGTTAATATACCTGATTTCAGCTGGATCTTTCTTTAAGAATTGGGCAACTCTATCGATGGCGTTTTCAATTACGGCCATTCCTTGTGGGCCACCAAAACCGCGAAACGCGGTGTTCGATGCCAGGTTGGTTTTCCAAGCCTTCCCAACAACTGAAATATTTGGAATGAAGTAGGCATTATCGGCATGAAAGACAGCCCTTTCAAGTATGGCCATCGAAAGATCAGTGGATGATCCACCATTGGCATTCAGCTCAATTTGGTAGGCATTTATTTTTCCATCGTCATCAAAACCAATCTCATAGGTCGATTTAAACGGATGGCGCTTGCCAGTCATAATTTGATCATCATCCCTAAAAAGATGAATCTTAACAGGTTTTTTTGTATGATAGGCCAGCAAAGCCGACCAAGCCGCAACGTGATTGGCCTGAGTTTCCTTTCCACCAAATGCACCACCCATGCGGCGAGTTTCAACAACAACCTCGTTTCTTGAAATGCCTAGTACTTCGGCTACAATTGCCTGCGTTTCCGATGGATGCTGTGTTGAACTGAAAACATTCATTTCCTTGTGCTCTCCTGGAACACAAAGACAGCTTTGAGTCTCAAGGTACCAATGTTCCTGAGCACCAGTAACAAGTGTACCTTTAAGCTTGTGCTTCGATTTTGCTAATCCCTCTTTTACATTTCCTCTTTCAATAATCCTTGGCGTACCAAGCATCTCACCCTTGGCAATGGCTTCGTCGAGTGTTAATATGGAGGGCAACTCTTTGAATTCTATTTCGATAAGATTGGCTGCCTGCCTTGCTA
>CAZGQZ010000281.1:0-3123 GCA_964527985.1 uncultured Rikenellaceae bacterium
ATTTGAAGAGAGGTGGGAGCGACTACTCCGCTGCTATTATTGGCAATGCCATTGGTGCCGACGAGGTACAAATATGGACCGATATTGATGGTTTTCACAACAACGATCCGCGTTACGTAAAGGGCACCATTCCCATTCGCCAACTATCATTCGACGAGGCTGCCGAGCTCGCCTACTTCGGCGCAAAGATTCTGCATCCATCAACCATTCACCCTTGCAGGCAGAAAGGAATACCAGTAATTCTAAAGAATACCTTAAATCCAACCGATTTTGGCACAGTGATTACATCGCATCAGCAGGAGGGTGATATTAAGGCCATTGCTGCCAAGGATGGCATTACTGCCATTCGTATTAAATCGCTTAGGATGCTGATGGCTCATGGTTTCCTTAAAAAAGTTTTCGATGTTTTTGATGAGTTCAAAACGCCAGTCGACCTGATTACCACCTCAGAGGTGGCAGTTACGTTAACCATTGATAACACTCAAAATCTTGAAAGCATTCTAAAAGCCCTAAAGGCTTTTTCTAGCGTTGAGGTGGTTCCGAACCAGACAATTATTTGCGTTGTGGGCGACTTTGTTGCCGAAAAGCCTGGCGCTGCTTACAGGGTTCTTAGCGCTTTAAGGGAGATACCAATCGGACAAATATCATACGGTGGAAGTTCCCATAATATCACCCTTTTAATCGATAGTGATAATAAAGTAACTGCTCTGCAAGCATTGCAAAGCGTGCTCACAATCCAGTCGTTGGCCGATACCCAAGCGGTTGAAACGCCAGCCTACAGATACAATCTTAGGCTGCTTAACGAAACAATAGAAGTAGCCAAGAAAGAAGCATCGCGCTATGGATATTCGCTTCATTTTGCTGTGAAAGCAAACTCTAATCCCCGAATCCTCGATACCATTGCGAAGCAAGGTTTGGGAGCCGACTGCGTTAGTGGTAACGAGGTGAAGGCCGCTCTCGAATCGGGATTCAAGCCCGAAAGTATTGTATTTGCTGGGGTAGGTAAAACCAACGATGAGATTGAACTGGCCATTCGTAATCAGATTCGGTGCATTCATATCGAATCGCTTGAGGAACTTAGAGTGGTTAACCAAATAGCATCCGATAAGCAATACGTAATGCCCATAGCCCTTAGGCTAAACCCAAACCTCGATGCGGGAACACATAAGCACATCACAACCGGAACAAGTACAAACAAGTTTGGCTTTAGCAGTACCGAGTTTAATGATGCTCTTAGGCTTTTGCCAAGTCTTAAAGGGGTGAAGCTAATCGGTTTCCATTTCCATATCGGTTCTCAAATAAATGATCTAAGCAAGTTCGAGCAGCTTGCTCTCTATGCAAACAGGGTTTACGCTGATAACAAGCATCTTGATCTAACATACATCAACTTGGGTGGAGGGCTTGGCATTGATTACGATACGCCCGAGGTGAATCCTATTTCTGATTTTGCTGGTTATTTCAAGACATTTGCTGATAGTCTTGATCTTCCTGAGGGAGTTAGCGTACACTTTGAGCCGGGTCGCTCGTTGGTGGGACCGTGTGGCGAGCTTGTTACGCGGGTATTGTACGTAAAGGAGGGACAGGAGCGTTTTTTTGCAGTGGTTGATGCGGGCATGAACAATCTTATCAGGCCAGCATTGTATCAGGCAAAGCACAGTATCTACTGTGTTAATCACAATGGGAGTGAGCAAATGAAGTACGATGTGGTTGGACCCATTTGCGAGAGCAGCGACACATTTGCCACAGGAATTATGCTCCCTCGTTTAACCAGAGGCGATCTGCTTGCCATCCGTTCGGCGGGGGCCTACGGCGAATCGATGAGTTCGAGGTATAATCTAAGGAGTGTTACTCCATGCATTTTTACTGCTGATGTTCAAGAGGAACTAGTTTAATTTTAAAAAAATAATACCAACTAAAATTCCTAACCATAAGCGATTATGAGGAGCAGAGTAGTAATGAGGAGTAAAGCAATATGCTCAATAAATATGTAATTGAGAGCCTACACTACAAAACGTTTTTCCAATGCACTTTTGCGGAAGGTGAAAATTGCCTCAAGTTTTTTCCGAATAAAAAGTGCGTTGGCCAATGCCCCCAGCAAGCCAAGGGGAGGTTTGTACGATACAATATCGGTCATAAGCACACCATCTTCAACCTTTTGTAGTATATGTTGATGATGCCAAAGTGAGTATGGCCCAATACGTTGCTCATCAATAAAATACTTTTTGTGCTCTACATGGGTTATTTCGGTTACCCATTTTACGGGTATTCTAAGCATTGGCCTAACCTTGTAGGTAATAATCATGCCTGGGTACATGGTTTTGGGCAAATTACTTGTTGTGATATCAAAACCCATGTACTCTGGCGTGATATGCTTTAGGTTGTGAGGCGATGAGATAAATTCCCACACCTCATCGATTGTAGCCTTAATGTGCTGCTGCTTGTGTAGCTGGTAAAATGCCATTTTTTTAGCTATTAGAAAAAGTGGCTAAAACGTAATCCTATTGCATCTCCATTTGCTGTAAGGCTAATGCCATCGGTAAAGGAAAGCCTTTTTAGCCTTAGGGTTTGGTACAGAACTAAGTCGAAAACTAGCAGAAAACCTCCCTGAAGGATGAGCGAATTGCCATACCCTTTTAGAATGTCTTTGCTGTTTGCTCGGGTTGAGGATAAATGCCTTAAAAGGAAACCTGAGCCAATGTAAGCTATGTCGAGTGCGGAGTTTATAAGGAGAATTCTTTCTGTTTTCTTGTGGAAATCTAATGCTTCGTTTGAGCTCATACTAAGCACATCGAGTTGAGCATTATTGTAAAGCGCAAAACCTGCAATTGAGAGGTTAACCACATTCCACATAAGGTTCATTTGGTGGAAGTACTGTGTGCTGTTACCATATTTTGCCCATCCGTATGCACCCACAGCAATATTGGTTACTGCCCAGCCTCCAAGTACATACATTCCCGAGTTTTGGGTTGAAAGGCTATTAACGGCAAAATCAGATGGGTTTTGCTGGGCTAAGCCAATGTGAACGCTCAGTAGCAGAAGTAAAACCATTAGCCCTTTGACCATTATCACTCTTCTTTCCATGTTTTTTTAATACAGGTTTATAGGGTTATAAACACATGGCTT
>CAZGQZ010000282.1:0-3120 GCA_964527985.1 uncultured Rikenellaceae bacterium
ATAGTGTCCCCTTTTTCGTCGGTTACAGTTCCGTCGGATCGGAATGTGAAAGGAATGTGGTCGCTGGTGTTGCCAAAAACATCTTTGCCTAGGTTGAAACTCTGGTCGAGAACAATTTTTCGGTATCCCAGAATATTTGCTTTCATGGTGGAAAAGGTTGGGTAGAAGATGTTGCCTTTTACGTAGTATTTGTCATCATCGGCGAAATACTTAAGGTATTCAAGACTTTTGCTATACTCGCGCATTAGTTCCTGTCGAGCGAGCAAGCGTGGCATTCGATCATCTTTAGCCATGTGCTTTAGGGCTTCATCGTCGAGAATTTCTTGAGCGGAAAAGGGAAGGTTGATTTTCGATTTTGCTGCAAATTGCAAAAGATCATCCCTTATCTCGGTAGGCATAACTCCGTAAAGGTCGGCACCAATTACCGAGTGGTAAAAGTAGCCAAGTTCGCCCATGTTAACCTGTTTGTTTTGATAATCTTGCAGTTTTGTTATACTCGGATCATTGGAATTATACTTTCCGTAGCTCATTTCGGCCCAGCCTTCCATTTCGGGTAGCTTTCGTTGAAACGACCAAACTGCATCAACGGTGTTTCCAACTTTTGCGTGGCAACCAAGACATTGGGCTAATTCCTCGGTAGTTTGTGGGCGCAGCTCACCATGCCTATTTTCGATAAAAGCGGCAATTAGCCATCCAGCGCCATTGTCAATCCATCCTTGTCCCTCAACACCAATGTAGGTCCCAAAGCTATTTTCTTCCTCCTCTTCTTCCTCTTCGCCAATATCTCCAAGTCCAACCTCTTTCCATTTGTACATGTATCTAATCTCCTTAACTCGCTTTGAGCGAGTTCCAGGGAATTCGAAGCTGTAGTTGTTGTTGCCTACAACGCCGTCGATGGCTACACCCATTTCACCATCGGCATTTAAATCGACGTAGTGAAGGGGGTGCGCAAACTCGGTGCCTACGGGGTAAAACCCTTTTTGCACTTCAATGCTGCTTGCATCACCTCGATAATGGGTTTGGCTGTATTCCTGGTTTTTAATATTTTTCTCTAAAACATTAAGGTTTTGCTTGTATACATTAATGTTTATACTGTCATTTTCCATCATAAATATTTTAGGTAACCTAATGTAAATACCGCTAACGCTACCTGTAAGAGGTGTGAAAATTGCATATGGAAAAAAGTTTACAGCACGCCAGCCAGTGTATTCATTTTTTTCGGAACGGACAAAACCTTCATTGTCAATATAGCCATGCGTGTTGTTACTTGTTGGGTTTTGGCTGTTGTATGGGTATAGATGATTTGGATTTAGGGCGGGAAAAAGGATATAATCTTTGTTTTCTGCTTGGCTGTTGAGCCATTCGGTGTCGCCATTTCCTCTGGCTTGGTTAAATGCTGGAGTCCAGTTATCGTAACGCACGTATTCAACGTCGTTAATGCTAGGTATGTCAATCCCTTCAGCGGTTAACCTTTGTTCAATGTTTTGTGGATAAATAATGTTTTGCCATAGAATGCGGTTAAGATTTGGACTTGGGAAGCTGTACAACTCCTGATCGTCGGAGAGTGGAAATGCATTACCATGCTTTATCTCTGCAAGGTAATCGGTATGGCAGTATTTGCAGGCATTTTGAGTGCCGTAGCTGGTTTCAATCCAGCATTGGGCTGGAATTTCAGGCTCTTCGTTGTACGATGGTTTATAGCTTGCTCCTGAAGCCCTCTCGAAGTTTGCGGGGGCAATACCTTTATAAAAGTTTTCGGCACTTATGGTTTGGGCAACAAGGCCTTTGCTTTTTAGCTCGTTTATTAGATTTTGCTCTGCATTATTTAAGTTAGTACAGCAACTAAAGCCCCAAACAGTCATCGCTAAAGTTAGGGCAAGAATGATGTTGGCTGGTTTTAGGTTTTTCATCGTAAGGAATTTTTAGTATTAGCAATACCCTACGAATTTACAAAACTTTTAACGAACCAACATCAGCATTTGGAAGCGTTTATTATACCTAAATGTAAGGATAAATTGTATCGAGCCACCTGTCTTCGGTAATAAAGAAGGAACCATATGATTCCCATTGCTTTAGAATTCTTGTTTCTTTCATCTCTTCGAGTGTCATCCCTTTTTGCTTATGGCTTTTGGCAACTTCCATGGTTTCTTTCAAGGTATTTATCCAGTTCTTATACTGCTCAATGCTATAAACTGGTCCGTGGCCGCCAATAAGTGTAATGTTGGGAGGAAAGTTCTTTATAATCCATTCAGCATTTTCAATGTATTTTAACGGATTACCCCCATTGCCAGTATCAACATAGGGAAAGTAGTTTGCAAATAGCAAATCGCCAAGCGCTAAGACCTTGCTAACAGGGAAGTATACAATAATGTCGCTATTTGTATGCCCTCCTGAAAGGTGAATTAGCTCAAGCTGCTGCTCGTTAATATCGAGCGTTAAGCGGTCGGTAAAGGTAATGCTCGGGAGAGCCGCTTTAGGAGCTGCGGGAATAGTTCTATCGCTCTGTATTTTATCAATACTCAAATATTTTTTAACGTTATCGTGAGATATAATGGTTAGGTTATCTTCGCCAAAGAGGGCATTACCACCAGTATGGTCGCCATGTATGTGGGTGTTTATAAGATAAGCATTAGGTGAGTTAGAAATACTTGCTACGGCGTCTTTTAAGTCTTTGGCTGTGCGCTCGTAACCTGCGTCAACAATAACCTTTCCGTCGTTACCATCGAAAACAACTACCGAGACAGCATTATTAACAAATAGACGGTACAGGTTTGGTGCAATTTCTTTTTGCTCAATTGGAGTTGTTTGTGCAAAGCTATTAGCGGTTATACCAATGGCAAAAACTGCTATACTCACAAGGGTTAAGGCTACTCTTTTCATTTGTATGTTTTTTAAAGTTTTTTGATAAAACTTGCCATAATTCGTTTAATTGGTCTTTTTCTTTTACAATTCAGCAAAATAATCTACCTAATAATACTAGGTTCACTTCAGCTATTGTATAAAACTATAAACAGCCATAGGGCTTTAATGGTTTAAATGTAAAATTAAATAATTGAAGTTTAGCTGTTTGGTTTGATAAGTGAACAAAAAAATTAACTTTGTACATAGCCAAAAAAATAA
>CAZGQZ010000283.1:0-3117 GCA_964527985.1 uncultured Rikenellaceae bacterium
CCCACTCTGCAGGGAACACATTTACCGCAACTCTCGTGCTTAAAAAATTTTAGAATATTTACCAATGATGGGATAAGCTTCTTTTCACTTCCAAAAACAATTATTGCACCTGAGCCTAAGGTAGCACCCCTCTGTTTAAGCAAATCGTATCCCATTATGGCATTGTTAAACTCGTAAGGCACAAAAGTTCCAGCAGCACCTCCGAGCAGAGCAGCCTTCCAAGGTTCACCGTTGGTAGTTCCGCCAGCCAAATCGTTAATAATATCACCTAAGGTAACGCCCATGGCAACTTCGTAGTAACCGGGCTTAACCACATCGCCACTAACGGTGAAAATTTTAGTGCCTGGAGATTTTTCGGTACCTAATTCGCGATACCACTGCGATCCGTTTTGCACAATTGCTGGAAATGCGGCAAGAGTTTCAACATTATTTACAAGCGTTGGCTGTTGAAACAATCCTTTTTCGGCAGGGAATGGAGGTTTTATTCGAGGATATCCTCTTTTACCTTCGAGCGACTCAAGAAGAGTAAGCTCTTCACCGCAAAGATATGAACCTGCACCAAGTTTAATTTCAAGATTAAATGAGAATCCGCTTCCTAGAATATTCTCTCCCAAGAAACCACGTTTGTATGCTTGATCAATTGCATTTTGAAGCATTTCTATTGCAGTATAATACTCTCCTCGAATATAAATGTAGCCCATTTGCGCACCAATACCCCATGCTGCTATAACCATACCCTCGACGAGCAAATGGGGGTTCGTTTCCATAATTACTCTATCCTTAAAGGTTCCCGGTTCACCCTCATCGGCATTACAAACAACATACTTTGGGCAAACGCTGCACGATTCGGCAGTGAATCTATTTTTTGCTCCTGTGGAAAAGCCAGCCCCTCCTCTTCCTCGTAAACCTGCGTCCTCTATTAATTGTGGTATTTCCCAAGGATTTAACTCAAACGATTTTTTTAATGCATCATATCCGCCTTTGCCAATATAATCATCAATGCTTTTGGGATTAATTTCACCAGAATTTTTAAGGATAACTCTCGTTTCGCTAATCATAAGGGCAATAGTTATTGGGCAGCACTTCGAATGCCATTAATAATCTCCTTGAAACTATCGGGGGTTAAATTTCCATAAAACTCCTGATTTATCATCATTGAAGGGGCTTTGCCACAGCGTCCCAAGCACTCGCACTCCTCAAGCGTAAAAAGCCCATCGGGTGTTGTTTCGCCATTAGCTATGCTTAAAAAATCTTGAATCCAACCTAAAAGGTTTTCGGCTCCTTTCATGTTGCAAACGGGCGAATTGCATACCCTAAGTATAAATCTACCTCTAGGGGTTGTGCTGAGCATTGAGTAGTAGCCCACCACTCCCTTAACCGAAGCCAAGGGTAAGCTAAGGTATTGCGAAACTGCTTTTATTGCTTCAACTGGGAGGTAATTCTGCGAACTTGCATCTTGCAATGCATGTAACATTGCAAGCAGGTTATGCTTTTGAGGCTCAAATTTTTGAAGAATGCTAATGTATTCCATATACTTTTTTGAGACCTAAAAGTTAAGCAAAAATATTAATGGGAGTACTTTAGCGTAAGTAATTTTACTTGGCTATGGGCAAAAAAAAACCTTCTCAAAAATTCATTTTAAAAAAATAAACTTTGAGAAAGCTAGGAAAAATAAATTACGCCTATCCGTTATTCTGAACAGTTTGTACTTGGCTGTTGCTATATGCAGGACAAGTATTTCGCCCACATGAACTAAAAATTGTTGCCACTGTGAATAACACCAAAGCCCCTGCTAAAAGTTTTCGTTTAAGCTTCATAAATTTCTTTTTTATCCGTGGCAAGATAAAAAAAATTTATTTACATACTATCCTGGTTGAACAATTTCTTCTACATTTTCATTATCGGCATATACAGGACAAGGCACGCTATTGTGGCACGAGCTAAACAGCAATCCTCCAACAAATAGTATGGCTAATGCTAAAAAAAATCTTTTTGCTTTCATGGCTTTTAAGTTAATTTGATACAACTATTTAATGCAGATTTCTCTTCAAAAAAAACATTTTTTAAATACACTGTAAATATACATCACAAATGGCTTTTTGTTTCATATAAACCCCAAAAATAAACCAGCAATTTTGCTGATATGAATCATCTTTTCCGTAATTCAATAACCCCAAAAACCACATTAACATACATTTGCTAGCGCAATTCCGAGACGCCTAGCTCTTTGGCTACGGAATTAATATCAGCATAAATTTGAGGAAGAATAGCAATCCCATTCATTGAATTGACGTCTTCATTTTCTCTTTCCGGATCGCCTGGTATTATAACTTTAGTATCGCTATTTTTGGCTTGTGCCCCCCTGAAGGTTTCGATCCATTCATCCATCGATTTTTTAAACTCGTGTGCTGGGCGAAATGCATCAATTCGAAAAGCACCAAAAAAGTGACCTAACCCATTGCCCACTGATTTCTGGAGTAAAGGCAAATAAGCTACTTGAGGTGGAACAAATGGGCCAAAGTTGGCTCCTGAAAATACTGAGGAGAATATGTCGACGAGCGCGCTCATGCAGTAACCCTTATGCCCGCCATGCTCAATATCGCCACCAAGGGTTACAATTGCACCCCCTTGCTCAATTGCTGATGGATTTGCAGTTGGTTCCCCTCTCATATCCTGAACTAACCCAAGCGAAACGCTTTGCCCTTGTTTTGCCTTTAAGGCTAATTTGCCTCGAGCAATTGGAGTTGTAGCAAAATCGGCCACTAACGGGGGTTGCTTATCGGCTGGAATGGCAACTGCAATTGGATTTGTGCCCAGCAGCCGATCGATGCTATTGGTTGGAGCAACTAATGGGTTTGCATTTGTTAATGCAACACCGACCATATCCTCACCAAGCGCCATCATTGAATAGTAGCCCGCAATACCAAAATGGTTGCTATTTTGTGTTGCCACCCAACCACTACCAGCTACCCGAGCTTTTTCAATGGCAAGCCGCATGGATTCTTTTGCAGCAATTGGTCCAAGTGCATTATCACCATCAACAGTGGCTGTTGATGGTGTTTGGTGCAGAACGTTTACTTTCGGGTTTACATTTATCCTACCCGATGCTACCATTTG
>CAZGQZ010000284.1:0-1179 GCA_964527985.1 uncultured Rikenellaceae bacterium
GTTGCTGAAATAATGTGGGCAACTAAAATTATCCCTAGAGTAGCCCAAAGCCCGGCTTGCCCAACAATCCAGGGAAGCCTTAGGTACATTATTACGCCAAGTATTGTAAGGATGGAAGGAGTGAATACTCCTTTAAATGCTCCAAATTTGTTGCCTTTCACTGCCATGGTACGATATATTAAATGCTAACCAAATATACGCAGAGATATGCATATTTTGAAGGGTTTACTCTAAAATATATGGGAGGGCGAATGTTGTTTTCTTGCTATTAAAAGCACACAAGCAGGGTTGGCTTGCCAACCCTGCTTGTAACAGGCGTAACGGATTGCTGTATCCTTAGCTAATTTTTTTCAGAATGAGCCTCCAGTATTGCATTCTGCCCGAGGCAAACGAATCGTATCGCTCAGTACCCTTGGCTCCTGCAAATTGTAGAAACGATTTTTTTAGGAAACCAGGAATCTTCTTGTCAATGGTTGAATGCCTCCGCTCGTGGTCGAAATCGAGTGCTTTAACAACGTTCTGACCAATTTCTTGCTCATCAATAATTTCAAAACCGGAACTAAGTAACTGCTCTTTGATCGATTCGTATTCACCTTTTTTTACCATATCGGCAAAGCAAAAATGACCGTTTGGCCTGAGCATACGGTGAACCTCTTGGAAAAACGTCTTTAAGCTCTTATAGCATCGAGCCGACTCAACGTTAACCACAACATCGAACGATTCGTTGGCAAATGGGGGTTCCTCGGCTACGCCGGTTACAAACTTAAGCCCATCTACCGCATGATAGCTGTTGCAAAAGTTTATTACGCTGGATGAAATATCCATGGCTGTGTACGATTTGGGCTTGTAGTAGCGGGTAATGTACGATGCTCCACCTCCTCGACCTGAGCCAACCTCAAGTACATCTTTGTCTTTAATCTCCGCTTTGTTTACAACGTAATCGTAAAGCTGTATGCAGTATCTGTTAATTTCATCTTTTTCGTCAAGTTCAAGTCTTGGGTCACCATTTAGGCTCTGGTAGCCATAGTTCATAAAAATTGCATCCTTATTCTTATCAAATTTAATGATAAGGTTGTGCCAAAGCCTCCACATTGGTCTTCTAATGCCGGTGGGCATTTCGCAGTATTTCTCAACAAGTTTTTGCATAAAAAATGGGTGTTTAGGTTTTGGCTAAATATA
>CAZGQZ010000284.1:1279-3106 GCA_964527985.1 uncultured Rikenellaceae bacterium
ATTTTACACCCAAGTATTTTTCTTGTTGCTACGGTTATTATTTGCTCTATGGTTTCGCTGGCAACGGGTAGTTCGTGGTCAACAGTTGCAACTATTGGTGTGGCACTACTTGGCATTGGCAATGCCTTAGGTTTTAGCGAAGGGGTTGTGGCGGGTGCAATAATTTCAGGAGCCTACTTTGGCGACAAAATGTCGCCTTTATCCGATACTACCAACCTTGCACCAGCAATGGCTGGCACCGATTTATTTACGCATATTCGGTATATGGTTTTTACCACAGGGCCATCAATTATAATTACAATAGTAATATTTTTTGTAATTGGCTTAACCTATAAGCATACCGGAGGGCAAGCAAGTGTTGAGTCTACACTCCATGCAATTGAAAATTCGTTTAACATAACGCCATGGCTTTTTCTCGTGCCAGCAATTCTTATAACGGTGATAGTGAAAAAGATGCCACCCTTACCCGCAATAATGGTTGGTACGCTTCTGGGAGCTGTTTTTGCCGTAATCTTCCAACCTCATGTGGTTGAGCAGGTCTCGAAAATTGATGGCAGCTACCTTAAATCGTCGTACGTTGCTGTAATGCAGAGTATGTTTGGTGATATTGCTATTTTAACTGAAGATGCACAGGTTAACGAGCTTTTAAGTACACGAGGTATGGCCGGAATGCTTAATACTATCTGGCTAATTCTATCGGCAATGATATTTGGTGGAGTTATGGAAGCAGGAGGATTGTTGGTACGAATAACCGAAAGCGTGATAAAGTTTGCTAAGTCAACTGGTTCGCTGGTTGCCACAACTGTTGGTACTTGTATGTTTTTTAACGTTACAGCATCCGATCAGTACATTTCAATAGTCGTACCGGGTAGGATGTTCTCAAAAACTTACCGCGACCGTGGCCTTAAACCCGAAGTGCTGAGTAGGGCACTAGAAGATTCGGGTACGGTTACCTCCGTACTAATTCCATGGAATACCTGTGGAGCAACTCAGTCGGCTGTGCTGGGAGTTCCAGTTCTTACCTATTTGCCGTATGCATTTTTCAATATTATCAGTCCGTTTATGAGCATTTTTATGGCAGCCTTCAATATAAATATTCGCAGATATGCCGAGGGTGAGGAGAGGGTTGATAGAACAATTGAAGTTGAGGAAGATTGAGTGACAGGGTGACGAGTTTGGAGGGTTGCGGGTTAAGGTATTAGGCTGCTTGACTGATTGTTGGCATGAATAGTATTGGTTTTATAGGTTAGCAACATCAGAGGGAAATATTTTAGTTATAGCAATAGTTTATAGGTTGCATTAAATGAGAAAGAAAAAACCTGACAGGAAAATTCTCCTGCCAGGTTTTTTGTTTTTAATAGCCCTTAAAATTCAGACTATTTGAAAAAGAAGACTATTGCTTCACCATCTTACGAACAGCGCGCTCACCATTCATTCCCTCGAAAGTAACAAGGTAAGTGCCGTTGGCAAGTTCGCTTGTGCTAATGGTTTCAGTGCCATTAAGCGTTACGTCTTTTACTATTTGACCAATAAGGTTTGTGATAACCACGCGGTTAACCTTTTCGGGGTTAGTAATGGTTATGAGGCTGCTGAATGGGTTGGGGTAAACCTTTAGGTTACTAAGCAGGCCATTATTAATACCTGTTAGGGTTATGGTAATGGTTTGCTCAACGTCAGCACCGTCAACCACAATGTCGCCAGTTGCGGTGTCGTAAGCATCCATTGCTACGCTATATGCATATGTTCCGTCAGCAACATCGGTAATGGTAACAATACCATCCACATCGGTAGTGTAATCAACACCATCGAAGGTAACGGTTGCACCCT
>CAZGQZ010000285.1:0-1377 GCA_964527985.1 uncultured Rikenellaceae bacterium
TCTGGGAATGATGGAAAGCATTGACAATCCATCGAAATTTGCAGGTGAAGAACCCTTCGACTCAGCAATATTCCATATAGTATCATTAAGATAGAAATCGGAAGGATTAATAGTAATATCAATAATATTGAAGTTTTGCTTGTGCTCTACTATGGTATTGGCAACTATCTGACCTTGATTTCTAACACTTGTTTTATTATCCCAAGCCAATGATGTTAGAATTTTATTGTTACTGGCTTCGGCTTTAACTGAAACATTTCGCACAAAAGCACCACCAACCTCAAAAGAAGGGCTAGTGATACTTGCTACAAAAGAAGAGTCGTTGGTATTACCATCAATAATTACATTTTTAATTGTATTGCCTGCAAGGGTAAGCTCAGGTATCGAAACTTTAAGAGTAAGAGTTTGAAAATCGGGGTTGTATATCCCAAACACATTGGTGTTTTCGGCTAATCTGAAATTTGGAGCCAGAACATCGGTGAATTTACGGGTTTTCTTAACTCTTAGCTTTATGATGTAATCGTTATACTCGGGATTTTCAACTCCAGTTGGAGTTACTTTGGTTTTTTGATTATTAGGGCTTAGCGCTGGCACATATAAAAATGCCAAATTTTTAAGCGAAGCAAATATGTTGGCATAGTTATACTTGCCCCTAAGTTCACCCTCAGCAAACTCCGATTTTAAAGCAATTAGTTTACTCTCCTCGGTATTATTGGCTGTTATGGTTATATCAGAAGTTTTAATCTCACCATTTTGATTTTTGTAAAAAGTATTAACAACTTTTACCTCACCACGTGTATTATCGAGATTGCTTCCGGTGAACTTTGCAGTTAAAAGGAATGATGCCTGCGAAATGCTGTCGACCTTGTTAAAGTTAAGCTTCACTAAATCGAACTTTGGCACAAAGGCTGAGAAGTCAAATACAGGAATTGAATCGGACAGATCGACCTTCCCCATAAAGTTTAGCTTTGCATTGGGGTCATCGAGAAAAAGGGAACCAACAAAGGCTTTGCTGCTAAAATTTCCAGAAATATCGATATTTGAATAGCTGTAACCATTAGCTTCGAACGACGAAATTGTTGCATCGGTTTCACCCTCAAAATGGCTTTTGTAATCGGTGCTTCCTTTTATGGTTGCTTTCATACTTGTTTTGCCAAGTATATCGTTCCCGATTAACCTGCCCAAGTTAAAACTAGTTGTCGAAACCCTACCATCGAAATTTACCATTGAGTTCTCATTAGGCTTAATGGATAAATCGACAAACACTTTACCAATGGCTGAGTTCAATGAGCCGTAGGCTACAAAATCGGAAATAAAACCAGTAAAGGTACCCGAATAGTTTAATCGCTTTAGCGCGTAAAAATTATCGGGAAGATT
>CAZGQZ010000285.1:1477-3087 GCA_964527985.1 uncultured Rikenellaceae bacterium
GAACTTGTTGAAAGCTGGCACAAAAAAGGAGAGCAAACTGGTTGATGCTGTAGTAGACTCGAAGCTTCCGTTTAGCTTTACCTTCTCCAAAAAATCACCCATATCCTTCCATGTAGAATATGTCATGGAAAACGAAGGCATGTTGATACTATTTCCCATTGAGCGAATTTGAAGCTTCTCGAAAAGCATAAATCGGCTGCACAAACTCATATCCGATCTAAAACGCTCAACGGCAAACCCGCTTTTATCGGCAAACGACATATTACTAATTGTAAACGATATGGTATCGCCAGCAATGTCAAAACCTTTTAAATCGATATTGAGGTTTGTGAGATAAAGATCTTGAAAATTAATTCGCTCACGACCTACAGAGTCTGCATTCTCCCTGTACATCTTGAACGTTGATTCTGCAATACTTGCATTCTTTATTCTAATGCTAAAAGGCGATGCTGAATCGGATTTTTCCTTTTTGTTCAAGGCTTTAATAAAAGCCGAAAGGTTCATCGTTCCTGTTGAATCGGTAAGGAGATTAATTTGTGCTTTTTCGAGCGAAACTTTGCTAAGGCTAATTATGCGTTTTGAGCCACTGAACCGTAAAAGATTGGCAGTTACTGTTTGTGCATCGAGCAGCGTATCGCCATTCAAATCCTGAACAAATACATCGCAAAGCAAAACCTTGTTGAATGGCCTATAGTCAATTTTTTTTATGCTAACCTTTGCATCTAACCTCTGCTCAATAATTTGGGTGGCCATTGTAACCAAATGGGTTTGCACCCGGCTATCCTGTATTAGCAACCATATGCTAGTAGGGATTGCCGCCAAAACAACAATTACGATGAGTAGAATACGAACCGATTTTTTGATAACTTTGCCCACCTGAAAATACTTAAACAAACACAACGCAAGCACAAACTATGCCAACGCACATAAACGCTCGAATTTAGTAAAAAAGGTTAAGATAATTTAACCCTATGTGAGCCCATTGAGCATTTTTTTGTTGAGCATTACCTTTTTGGCTATGAGTACAATAATTTTAGGGATTGAATCGTCGTGCGACGATACCTCGGCGGCAATTATTAAGGACGAGTGGTTACTATCGAATCTTATTAGCAACCAAAAAGTACACGAAGAGTACGGAGGAGTTGTCCCCGAACTGGCATCGCGAGCACATCAGGCAAATATAATCCCTGTGGTTGATAGGGCAATTAAACAGGCAAATATTAGTGTTAGCGATATTAGCGCTATTGCATTTACGCGCGGTCCTGGCTTACTGGGTTCGTTGCTTGTGGGAACATCGTTTGCTAAGGGTTTTGCTTTGGCACAAAATATTCCACTAATTGAGGTAAACCATCTACATGGGCATATCCTTTCGCACTTTATTAAAACATCCAGCGAAAGCAAACACCCTCGATATCCATTCCTTTGCCTTTTGGTATCGGGTGGGCATACGCAGCTAGTTTTGGTTGAGCGCTACAACTCAATGAAAATTGTTGGAAAAACCATTGACGATGCCGCTGGTGAGGCATTTGACAAGTGTGCCAAGGTTATGGGCTTGGGTTATCCGGGGGGACCTGTTGTTGATAAACTCGCTGTAAAAGGCAACCCACATG
>CAZGQZ010000286.1:0-3069 GCA_964527985.1 uncultured Rikenellaceae bacterium
TTGGTGTAACAAAGGTTTGCTCGTAGTCGCCTAGTACGGGGATGCCATTTTCTAAATCGCATATATGCTTCTCAATGCTTTTATTTGAACTAGGTATGATGTTCTTAAAAAAATCGCGACGCGTTATTGTGGGGCGCTTGTTTTCAAACCCTAGCATTTCATAGGCTTCATCGGAAAGAGTAATGGTTTCGTTTCCGTTGTAAAACCAAATGCTTCCTAACTTTGCAACAGATTGGGCGTGCCGCAACTTTGCTCGGCTTTTGCTGAGTTCCTCCTCGGCCTTTTTTCGTATTGAGATGTCCTCAACTAGGATTATAAAATGCGAAATGCCCCCTTTTGGACTTTTTATGCTTTTTAGGCTAACCTTACAGTAAATAGGCACTGAACTCTTTGAGATGAAACGTTTTTCAAGTGAGTAACCATCTGTTTCGTGCGTAATAACTTGGTTAAAGAGTTTGGTTTCGGCAAGCAAATCGTCCGGATGGGTTAGCTCGTCAATAGTTTTCCCTATTAGCTCATTTTGGTTGTATCCCAAAATTGAAGAAAGTCTATTGTTAAATGAAGTAAGCTCCTTTGTAAATGAAATTTCGGCCATGCCAATTAGGTCCGACTCAAAAAATGTACGGAACTTTTGCTCCCGTTCGGCAATCTTCTTTTCAGCTTCTTTTCTTCGTGTTATATCGTGGGTAATGATAAAAAGCATTTCTTTTCCATCGAGCACGTGTTTCATAAGGTTTGCTTCGATGAAAATTTTATCGCCATTCTTTTTTAGGTGAACTCTTTCGAGTACTCGGAATTTTCCTTTATAACGACCAACCTCAATGGCCGATTTTGTTTCAATGGGCTGATCGGATAAAACAAGGTAGCTTTTTCCAATTATTTCATCTCTGCTGTATTCGTATAGCTTTTCGAATGCAGGGTTAACATCTTTTATAGTATTCGTGCTTGCTTCAATTACGCAAACAGGATCAATGTTTGAGCCGAACAGTGCTTGGTATCGCTGTTCTCTTTCAAGTAAAATTTCTTCAGCAACTTTTCTGCTTGTAATATCCATTAGCATTCCAAGCACTCTTGTCAGGGTAGAGCCTTCCATAATTGCCCTTCCTTTTACCCAGTAGTAGCGGAAACCTCTATGCTGATTTACTATTCGGAGTTCAAATTCAAAGTCGGTGTTTTTATTGTCCTTAAGCTTTTTGAGCTTGATAAGCTGTTTAAAATCGTCGGGGTGAATTTTTTCGCTAATGCTTTTTACCGATTGTGCTTGAAGGTCGAAATCGAACAAAGGTTTTTCACTATTATGCGAAATCCAATTAAACCTTTTTTTTCTAGTTGAATACTCCCATGTGGCAATCCCGCTAATAAACTGAGCCTCGGTAAGTATTTTCTGCTGTTGTTGAATTTCCTTTTGTGCAAGGCCAAGCTTTTCAATTTCTGTTAATAGCTTATCGTTAAGCTCGCTGTACTCCTTAACTTGTTGCTTATTACTCTCTTTCAGAAATTT
This sequence comes from uncultured Rikenellaceae bacterium, assembly GCA_964527985.1. Classification (GTDB taxonomy): domain Bacteria; phylum Bacteroidota; class Bacteroidia; order Bacteroidales; family Tenuifilaceae; genus Perlabentimonas. Next base: position 1,502 of record CAZGQZ010000286.1, read on the forward strand.
GTTGCTCTTTTCTCTTAAATTTTGCGAAAAGAAGGTTATTAGGAGTAGCGATGCAACAAGATCGGTTTGGGTTATGGTGCTGAAAATATTAAGAGTTAAGTTGTTAAATGCAATAACTAAACCCACTGTGAATACTGAAATAAATAAAGAATACCCAATAAATGGAAGGTAGATTGCAGCGTAAAACACAATTACTAACGTAAGTATTGTTGCAATTATATAAATATCGGTATGAGAGATAAATTGGGGTAAAAGTAGAAATGAAGAGGCAAGCAGGATTAACCCGACAGAAAAAATAATCTGATAGAGTAGCGTATGTTTATTATCCTCTTTTTTATTGCAGCTAAAATTATTGCTAAAACAAAGCGATACGAATAGGATTAAGGTGTTGCCAAGTAGCAATGGAATAGTTTTGCTTATTATGATTGCGCTTTCACTGAAAGCAGCAATTAAGGTTAGTTGAACAAGTGAAAGAATTATTCCAGTAAAAAGTGAAAGCAAAGAAATTTTAACAAGGCTATATGCGCTAATTCTGATAATTAGCTTTGATTTTTTAGTATTGTAAATGTAGAAAACGGCTGTAATGGTCAGAAGTTCAACAATTGTATAGGTTATTGCAGGTAAAACTGAATAGCTAAGGTCAAGATGTTTTTCGCTTACAGCAAGTATTGAAAAGTGCGATATGAGTGAAGCAATTCCAATTCCAGAAAGGACATTTACTCCCTTTGTAAGTATTGATACTATAGCAAAACCTAAAGGTATCCAAAAAAACAGGTGATGGGTTGTTTGATTAAGCGCAATAAATGATGCCAAAGCCGCAGCTAGGTATCCAGTTATTACCAATATATTATTGGAAAGGATATTATTTACTACTAATTTTTGCATTTAAATCAGTTTGCAAAATCATGATATGAAAGTTACTGTAATTATGGATTGTAAACAAGAAAATTGTACGGATGTTTAGTGATGTATTTCACGTTTGTATGTATTTACCTTTTTTTATTGCTTTATATTAGTTTTAATGTATAGAAAAACTAGTACAAATACATATTTTTATGCCGCTTAGGGGATGCACTGCCTTTTGGTGTAAACAAGTTAATGAGATGATATAGTTAATTATAAAATTTGAAGAGTATGCTTAAAAAAGTACCCCATACCTATGTTATAGTTTTCGCAATTATTGTACTAGCTGCTATTATGACATGGTTTATACCATCGGGAAAGTATTATAAGGTTGAAAAGGAAGTTGATGGTGTTAAAAAAACAGAAATGGTTTTTAGGTACCATCAAGATCTGCCTGAGGAAATCAAGGAGAATTTTAACCCGCAACCACAAACTTGGCAAGTTTTTTCAGCACTCTTTAAGGGATTTGTTAAGCAAAGCAATATCATAATTTTTATACTTATGATTGGTGGCGCATTTTGGATAATGAACCAGAGTCGGGCCATTGATATTGGTATTTTTGCTTTTCTAAAGTATACCAAAAAACTTGAGCGAAATAGGTTAATGCGATTGGTCGGAGTAGACAATATTATTATCGTTTTGGTTATGCTCATGTTTAGCATTTT
>CAZGQZ010000287.1:0-3067 GCA_964527985.1 uncultured Rikenellaceae bacterium
CAATCAATTTCATCCGAGGGCGGTATTGGCGAGTATACATTTTCAATTGGAGCGAATTTTTCAAATAAGCTATACGCAGGAGCAACAATAGGTTTGCAAAATGTATATTTTAGTCAAAATATCTTTTATCAAGAAACAGCATTTGATAATAATTCTACAGGTGATTACTACCTTAATGAAATGAACTACAACCAAGACTTAACGGTTGAAGGCAGTGGCGTAAACTTTAAACTAGGAATAATTTATAGGCCAATACCCGAACTGAGGCTAGGCCTGGCTGCTCACACGCCCACATATTATAGCCTCGATGAAACCTATAGCGCAACAATGAGTTCTGATCTCAATATTGGGACATATTCAGCTGAAACGCCAATTAACGTGTACGATTATAAGATCGAAACGCCCTATAGACTGATTGGCTCAATTGCTTATACCTTTGGTAAAATGGGATTAATTAGCGCCGATTACGAGTATGTTGACTATTCAACCATGCGATTTGGCAAAGGGGGTGATGGATATAGGTTTATTTCAGAAAATGAGGATATAAAGAACTTGTTTACAAGTGCCCATAACTTTCGAGTTGGTGCAGAAGTTTGGATTGGTCAGATGGCCCTTCGTGGAGGATATGCCTATTATGGCAGCCCATATAACGACGATTTGGAACTCTCATCATCAGCAACTAATATTTATTCGGCAGGCTTTGGGTTTAGGGTTGATGATGTTTTTATTGATTGGGCATACCAAAGGGTAATGTTTGGCGATTCGTATTTGCCTTTTGCTGCATCAAACCAGATTGTGGAGAGGGATGTAAAACAGAATAGGTTTATGCTTACAATAGGGTTTAAGTTCTAGAGTGACACTTCATAGCTCATCCAAAGGAGGCATTAGCCTCCTTTTTGCATTAAGTGTATTCGTGTATCCATGCCACAATTACATAACATGTCGATAATTGATAGATTAGGAATAAACCCATGTTTATGCCCAAAAACCTGAAAATATGGGGCGTGGCTTTGTCCGTTTTGGGGCTCTCTTTTAGCTTGGCTCGAAATACTCCTCAAATCAACAAACGGACTAAAGTACTCTTTCTGAAATTCGGAAGTTTCCTTAATGACTAAATTTAGATCGAGTAATTGAATTAGGGTTTCAATTATTGCTAAGTCGTAGTCCCATAAAAATTTCCACTCATTCTCATAAAACGGTTCAATATAATCTCTAATAAATTCAAAATAGGCTGAGTTTTTATAAGCCGATGCAATTGCTCGCCAGTGTTCCCTTCTCCATTTAACAGAATTATCAATCAGCACATCACAAATTTTTGTTCTATTGCCGTTTGGTTTTACTACCGGAATTGATAAAGAAAGCTTTCCATTTGCAGAGTATATTTCACACCTATTTCTATAGGTTTGTTTGGTATAGGTTTCGTGTTTTTCGAAATATATCTCCTTTGCTGAAAGTAGCTGTTTCATGAAGCTTATTGGAGGGAGGTATGCTATGGAGAGAATAGTTTTGTTCTGGATCATGGCATCATTTTCTGCAAAGATATACCCATAGCTATCATTTTTAAAACGTTTCCGGCTTTTTGTTAACCAACATTACGAACAATTATGCTAAACCTGTGTTTTTTATTTAGAATAATTATAAACAAAACTGAATATGTTTGAGATTAAAATGCCAAAAATGGGCGAAAGTGTTGAGCAGGCCACAATAACAAAATGGTTTGTTAAAGTTGGCGATACCATTGAAGAAGACGATAATCTACTTGAGATTGCCACCGATAAGGTCGATTCAGAGATACCTTCGCCAGTGGCTGGAACCATAGCCAGCATACTTTTTAAAGAAAACGATTTGGTTCCTGTAGGAGAGGTTATTGCAACAATTAACACCACTGGTGAAGAAGAAGTTCAAGGTGAAGAAAAATCTTTAGAAAATAAAGAAATTCAAAAAGTTGATGAAGAATCCAAGAATTCGGTTAACAAACCGAAAACAGATGTTTTAAAATCAGATGATCGATTTTATAGCCCATTGGTAAAGAGCATTGCGATAAAAGAGAATATTTCTTCCGATGAGCTCAGTAAAATTAAGGGTTCGGGTAAAGATGGAAGAGTTCGAAAAAACGATATAATCGAATACGTCGAGTCAAAAGACAGCAAAAACTCTAAAGAACAACCAGAAGCAGCTGATGTTAACGTCACTTCAAAGGGCATTGCACATTCATCGGTAAGCGCCGAAGATGAGATTATTGAGATGGATAGGATGCGTAGGCTTATTGCTGACCACATGGTTAAATCGAAGCAAATTTCGCCTCATGTAACCAATATGGTTGAAGCTGATGTTACTGCAATTGTGAAATGGCGTGAGATGATGAAGGAGCCATACAACAGTAAGTACAAAACGAAGCTTACCTATATGCCAATTTTTACCGAGGCAGTTGCAAAGGCGCTTCGAGATTTCCCAATGGTTAATTCAAGCGTTAATGAGAACAGCATAGTTGTTAAGGGACGAGTAAATATTGGAATTGCTGTTGCAAAGCCCGATGGAAACTTAATAGTTCCTGTTATAAAAGATGCTGACAGGTTGAATATCCCAGGTTTAGCCGTTGCTATAAATCAGCTTGCAAGCAATGCTCGCGAAAATAAGCTATCGCCTGATGATATTCAGGAAGGCACTTTTTCCATTACCAACTTTGGCTCATTCAGAAACCTCATGGGAACGCCTATCATCTCGCAACCTCAAGTTGCCATTTTGGCAACAGGTTCAATTGAGAAGAAACCAGCCGTAGTAGAGACCGATAATGGAGATATTATCGTTCCGCGTCATAAAATGTTTTTAAGCTTATCGTATGATCATCGTATTGTTGATGGTGCTTTAGGAGGAGCTTTCTTGCGAAGAGTAGCCGATTTCCTTGAGCAATTTGATGCTAATAGAGAGGTTTAAATCGATTAAGTACAATTAGAATACAAATAACTACCATGAAATACATTAAAAGAAACGATAAAGAGTTTGGCATTAAGCAAACCTCAAAAGAAACACTGGAAAAGTGGTTCTACCTTTTATCACTTGGAAGAGC
>CAZGQZ010000288.1:0-3015 GCA_964527985.1 uncultured Rikenellaceae bacterium
TCGGCCTTATGAAAAGGTTTTGTAATGTAGTCGTCGGCACCTAGGTTTAAACCCGCTACCTTATCCTCAATGGCATTTCGTGCAGTAACAATAAGTATGTTGGTTTGCGACTTTCGGGCTTTGAGCTCTTTAATTAGCTCAACACCGTTACCATCAGGCAATCCCAAATCGAGTACAACTAAATCGTAGCTATACTCAAACGCCTTTTGGCTAGCTGTTTTAAGGTTGTACGCTACCTCAACCACGAAACCGGTTTCCGTCAGAAAATCGCTAATATCATTCGAAAGTTCAACGTTATCCTCAACAACCAAAAGCTTCATTGTACAAAATTTTCATCAAAGATAGAATAGAAAACTGTAGTAATTCTAATCACCAATAAGTAAACCATAAATCATTGTATTAAAACCATCTCAATCGTTTGCATTAAGGGATAATAAAGATATAGTACCGAAAATTTTCTTAAAAAAATAATAAGATTATCTTTAGGCGATGATACTAAAAATACTAAAGAAATGATTCTTAAAAAAAGACCTACTGCCTACTCCGAACTGAAAAATCACCTCAAAACTGGCGATGTTGTTCTAATGAAAGGGCGCTACCCAAGCAGCCATGTAATTGAAGCCTTTGAAGGAAGCGATTACTCCCATGCAGCATTAATTGTACTGGCAAAAGATTTAGGATTAACCAGCTGCGAAGACGTTTTACTTTGGGAGTCGAACGTGCAAACTGATATTAACGATGTTATACTTAACAAACCCAAAAGTGGGCCATAGCTGCTAAACTTTCATAAAAAGGTTTTGTACGACTTGGAACACAAACTTGACAGCAAGGTTGCCATTAGGCACTTATACTGCAACTGCTACGATAAGGTGGTAAGCGGTATTAAGGAGGCTATAAATGAAGTTCATGGCGCAGTGTTCCCCGATTTATACCATGAATGCCACGACCCGCTTGAGGGAAGATTTAAAAACATACAAACACCCTACGATACAATTTTTTGTAGCGAGCTGGTTGCTTTTACCTACGTAAAAATGGGCTTACTTTCAAGCATTAACCCAACCAATAGCTATTTCCCTGTTGATTTTAGCGAAAAGGTTGATGTGGGCCTCCTTGAGCGTGCTTGGCTTGGAAAAGAAATAATAATTGAAGCAAAAGGATAGTATAAATGGACGTTTCCGCTGAAATACGAGAAAAATACAAAGAGCATAAGATTAATACAATTCTTCATAAATCGGGGTGGACAGTACTAATAATCCTGATAGTTGTTGCATACTTTTTTTTCTCTGATTTCTACATCCGAAATGTACCATATGGCTTTTGGGTGTACTACCGTATGCTCCCCATTGCCATTAGCATTTTTTACCTCTCGGTAAATTTCTCACCATTAAAAAAGCGCAAAACGGTATTGCTTTATACATATTACGTTCTGCTATCGTCGTTACTTGTAATGATGCTAGGCATTAGTGCCAGAACATACCAAACAGAGCTTTTTAGCAGCGCCATTGCTGGAGTAATAATTATTGTGTTCGGCATTTTTATCGCATCCCGTTCGGGCTATAAAGTTTTGCTGCCCATTTACCTTATTCCTATTGCGCTCTTTATACTTTACCATTTAGTTTTCGATACCAACATTACTCCAAAGGAGTTTGCCGATTTTAGCAACCCTGCCGCGCTTATGATTGGTGCAATTATTCTTGCCGAAATTCAAGAGAGAATGCGGTTCAAAGAGTTTGCCCTAGGCTACAAACTTAAAGCGGAGAAAGAACGGTCGGAAGCACTTTACAACGAAGTACTGCAAAAAACAAACAGCCTCGAGTTTGCCAATATCGAACTTGGAGACCAGAAGCAAAAAATTGAGCTACAGCGAAACAAACTTTTTGAGCAGAATAAAAGGCTGGTTGAATCGGAAGAGAAGCTAAAAAGCTCGTTACAATCGAAAGACAAGCTATTCTCGGTAATTGCGCACGATTTGCGCAGCCCCTTTAACGGTCTCATTGGGCTAACAAAAATTCTATCAACAAAACCCGAAGAACACGCTCCAACAAAAATTGCAGAATACAGCAAGCAAATTCATCATTCGGCCGAAAAGCTTTTAATGCTTATTGAAAACCTGCTAAACTGGTCGCGAAGCCAATCGGGCAGGCTATCGCTTTCTCCTCAAAAGTTGCAGATGAAACAAATTGCTACCGATGCAGTTAACATTTGCAAAGTACAAGCGCAAGCAAAAAGCATTAAGCTTATAAACGATATTGGTGAACGTGAGCAAGTTTATGCCGATCTTGATACCATTTCAGTTGTACTCCGAAATATTGTATCGAACGCGGTTAAGTTTACAAATCCAAATGGATTTGTTAGGTTAAGCTCATTTACTGAAAATGGCACCATACAAATTCAAATTACCGACACAGGGATAGGTATTGAACCCCAAAAGCTAATAAACCTTTTCAACCTCGAAAACAATAGAACAAGCCTAGGTACAAATAACGAATCGGGTACAGGTTTAGGGTTAATTGTTTGCAAAGAGTTTGTTGAGCAGAATAAAGGAAAAATATGGATAGACAGCACCGTGGGCGAAGGAACTACGGTTACCATCTCGCTACCTGTCTGAATTTTATGCACAAAAAACACTAATGAACGACAAAGAAGCTATAGCTAAAGAATACAAAGAGCACAAGGTAAAGAGCATACTGCACAAATCCTCTCCCCTTGTGCTTTTTATGCTAGCTGTACTTCTATACTTCCTTTATTCCGATTTATACATTAGAGATGTTCCACAAGGTGGATGGATTTTTTTAAGAATTCTGCCAATAACACTAGGCTTAATTTTTCTTGCATTTAGCATTACTCCTATAAAAGAAAAGAAGCGCATTATGCTTGCCGCATATTTTACGCTGCTTTCATCGCTAATGCTTATGATGCTTGGCATAACTATTCGAACCTACCAAACCGAACTGTTTAGCAGTAGCATTTTTGGTATTATCATAATCATATTCGCAATATTTATGCTTGCCAAAA
>CAZGQZ010000289.1:0-3011 GCA_964527985.1 uncultured Rikenellaceae bacterium
AAGATAGCTTTGCCTAGCTATAAAATTTATAAAAAAATGAAACAACATCGCATTTCCCTATTTATTCTGTTAGTCTTCATTTCATCAAGTGCATTTACTCAACCTCCGTTAAGCCCTTTCACCCTTCATCCACCCTTAAAAAGCGAATTTGGGCTTTCGGGTTCATTCGGAGAAATTCGAACGAATAGCTTTCATGCTGGCATCGATTTTCGCACTGGAGGCAGAATTGGCTTACCCGTTTACGCCTCGGACAATGGCTATGTATCGAGAATAAAAGTAAGCAGTATTGGATATGGAAAAGCCATTTATATTCAGCATGAAAATGGGTTAACTACCGTTTACGCACACTTGCATAAGTTTTCGAAAAAAATTGAGCGTTTCGTTAAAGAGCAACAATACAAAGAACGCAGCTTTGAGGTTGACATTCACCTTTCACCCAGCCAAATTGGAATTACAAAGGGTGAACGAATTGGGTTGAGTGGGAATTCGGGCAGCTCTGGAGGCCCTCACCTACACTACGAGGTTAGAGAAACCAAAACTCAAGCTCCACTAAACCCTTCATTTAGCAACTTAAGCATTACCGACAAACGCAATCCCGTTGTTAAAGGGGCTTGGCTTTACGGTTTGCATAACACCCCTTCGCCTAATACTTTAAACAGTCGAAAAGAGATTAATGTTCAGCAAAGCAACAACAGCTACATTTGTCCTGACACCATTTATCCCGAATCGGATTTTGGGCTAAGCATTGAAGCATACGATTACGTTAATAACCAAAGCCTTAGATGCGGAGTTTATGCCATTAAAATGTTTGTTAACGATTCTCTTCACTACCATTTTAGCATCGATAAATTCAGGTTTAGCCAAACACGATATGCCAACAGCCATATCGACTATGTGCTAAGACAAGAAACAGGAAAGCGTGCTCATAAGCTATTCGTTGAGCCTAACAATCAGCTCGATTTTTACAAAGCGCTTAGGAGCAACGGTGCTATTATGATGCAACCCGATAGTATTTATAACATACTGGTGGAAATATTCGACGCCTATGACAATAAATCGACCCTAGCCATTGTGGCAAAAGGGTTAAACCAAAGCGCAAACCCTCCACAGAAAATAATTCCGGCAGAACAAAACAATGGAATTCTTTGGCCATACTTTCAACAGAACGAATTATCAGTAAACCATTTTTCAATTGTAATGCCATCACATGCACTGTACAGCAGCATATACTTTACATACCAAATTGAGGAAAACTCTGAATTTGAATATAGCCCAATTGTTAGTATTCATAACCCTTTAACTCCCGTTCACAAAAACTATAGCTTGGCCATAAACGCTACTAATATGCCTGAAAAATTAAAAGAAAAAGCATTAGCTGTTTTTATTAACGACAAAAACGAGATTGAGGCTGTTGGAGGTAGCTATAGCAATGGTAAAGTAAGCACTTATGTAAACTTTTTTGGCCGCTTTGCTGTAGCTGTCGATACTATTGCTCCCACAATTAAATTGATTAATGCAAAAAACCAGAACGATTACAGAAACGAAGCATCAATAAACTTCAAAGTTAAAGATAATCTAAGCGGAATTTCGAATATTGAAGGATTGATTGATGGAAAATGGGCACTATTCGAATACGACAAAAAAAACGATTTAGTGTTTTACGAATTTGACAAACTCCGATTGGAAAAAGGGAAAAAGCATGCCATACTGCTTAAAGTTACTGATGCCAAAAACAATAGTAGCGAATTCGAAAGTTGGTTTATTTGGTAGCTATTTAGGCATAAAGTTTGACTAAATTGCTTTCAGTATTTTGTATCTTTGTAACGCAAACTTAACTTAATCACCAATAAACCACAACATTAACAATGAAGAAAATCGGAATTTACTTAGCCCTTACTGCTCTATTTGGCATAACATCAAAGCTAATGGCTCAGAATTACAGCAACAAGCAACTTGCACTCATCTCCTACGAGTACAACATTCACCAAAACATAAAAGCTCAATTCGACGAATTTGCCTACCTATTCCCAGAACCTAAGGAGAAAAAAGCCGATAAAACTACAGGGCTACTCAAAGAGAAAACATGGTATCTGCTAAAAGAAAGACTAGAAGAAGGAACCGGAATGTATATCCTTCCCTTAAATGCGCATGGCAACGACTTTAAGTACGATGCTTACGGATTTCCTGAGATGAATATAAACAGGGCGATCCGAAAGGGCAACTCGAAATACTACATTAAAATTGATGTAACCATTTCGGCCTTTTCAACCAAAGCAGAAACCGGATATGGTTCAAAAACTAGCAAAGATTCAACAGAGAACATTGACGATATTTCGGAGAGTGCAATTATACCCGAAATTACCATTGAAGTAACCACATACAGCAGCGAGGGCATTATTCCAATGCAAAAAGTTGCCGGTAAAGCCATTGCTGACGAACCTTGGGAAATTGGATCAAAAACCTTTGATGGGCTTAAAAAAGGTGAAACGTATAAGCTTAACGATCCACATAATATCATGGGATTAATTAATAGCGCAATAACCAACCTTTTAGAAAACTTTTAACTACTGCTCAACAAATGAGCGCCAGAAAATCGAACAGCTTACCCGAGCATAACCTTAACGTAAATGCAATTGGATTGATGTCGGGCACATCACACGATGGGCTCGACATTTGTCTTTGCAATATAAAATTCACTGATAACCACTGGAGTTATAGCATACTGGCTGGCGAAACTATCGCATACTCAATAGAACTAAAGCAGCAACTTTTATGTAGCCATGACCTTTCTGGGCTGGATCTTTGGAAACTTCATTGCAATTACGGCCAGTGGGTTGGAAAACAGGTTAACCAATTTATCAAGAGTAAAAACGTAAATATTTCCGTTATAGGCTCGCATGGTCATACTGTTTTTCATGCTCCCAAAAATGGATTTACAGCTCAAATTGGCCATGGAGCCTACATTGCTGCTGAAACAGGAATACCATGTGTATGCGATTTCCGATCGGGCG
>CAZGQZ010000290.1:0-3011 GCA_964527985.1 uncultured Rikenellaceae bacterium
AAGATAGCTTTGCCTAGCTATAAAATTTATAAAAAAATGAAACAACATCGCATTTTCCTATTTATTCTGTTAGTCTTCATTTCTTCAAGTGCATTTCCTCAACCTCCGTTAAGTCCTTTCGCCCTTCATCCACCCTTAAAAACCGATTTTGGGCTTTCGGGTTCGTTCGGAGAAATTCGAACAAACAGCTTTCATGCTGGCATCGATTTTCGCACTGGAGGTAGAATTGGCTTACCCGTTTACGCCTCGGACAATGGCTTTGTATCGAGAATAAAGGTAAGCAGTGTTGGATATGGAAATGCTGTTTACATTCAGCATGAAAATGGGTTGACAACCGTTTACGCACACTTGCATAAATTTTCGAATAAAATTGAGCGTTTGGTTAAAGAGCAACAATACAAAGAACGTAGCTTTGAGGTTGACTTTCACCTTTCACCCAGCCAAATTGAAATTAAAAAAGGTGAACAAATTGGGTTGAGCGGAAATTCGGGCAGCTCTGGAGGCCCTCACCTACACTACGAGGTTAGAGAAACCAAAACTCAAGCTCCACTAAACCCTTCATTTAGCAACTTAAGCATTACCGATAAACGCAACCCCGTTGTTAAAGGGGTTTGGCTTTACGGTTTGCATAACACCCCTTCGCCTAATACTATAAACAGCCGAAAAGAGGTTAATGTTCAGCAAAGCAACAACAGTTACATTTGCCTCGACACCATTTATGCCGAATCGGATTTTGGACTAAGCATCGAGGCGTACGATTACGTTAACAACCAAAGCCTTAGATGCGGGGTTTATGCCATTAAAATGTTCGTTAACGATTCTCTTCACTACTATTTTAGCATCGATAAGTTCAGGTTTAGCCAAACCCGATACGCCAACAGCCATATCGACTATGCGCTAAGACAAGAAACGGGAAAGCGTGCTCATAAGCTATTCGTTGAGCCTAACAATCAGCTCGATTTTTACAAAGCGCTTAGGAGCAACGGTGCTATTATGATGCAACCCGATAGTATTTATAACATACTGGTGGAAATATTCGACGCCTATGACAATAAATCGACCCTAGCCATTGTGGCAAAAGGGTTAAACCAAAGCGCAAACCCTCCACAGAAAATAATTCCGGCAGAACAAAACAATGGAATTCTTTGGCCATACTTTCAACAGAACGAATTATCAATAAACCATTTTTCCATTGAAATGCCACCACATGCACTATACAGCAGTATATACTTTACATACCAAATTGAGGAAAACTCTGAATTTGAATATAGCCCAGTTGTTAGTATTCATAGCCCTTTAACTCCCGTTCATAAGAACTATAGCTTGGCCATAAACGCTAATAATCTGCCTGAAAAGTTAAAAGAAAAAGCATTAGCTGTTTTTATTAACGACAAAAATGAAATTGAGGCAGCTGGAGGTAGCTATAGCAATGGTAAGGTAAGCACTTTTGTTAACTTTTTTGGTCGCTTTGCGATTGCTGTCGATACTATTCCTCCTACTATTAATCTGATAAATGCACCAAGCCAGAACGATTTCAGACAAGAAACTTCGATAAACTTCAACATTAAAGATAACCTTAGCGGAATTTCAAATATTGAAGGATTGATTGATGGAAAATGGGCACTATTTGAATACGACAAAAAAAACGATTTAGTGTTTTACCAATTTGACAAGCTCCGATTGGAAGAAGGAAAACAGCATACCATACTCCTTAAAGTAACTGATGCCAAAAACAATAGTAGTGAATTCGAAAGCTGGTTTATTTGGTAGCTATTTAGGCATAAATTTTGACTAAATTGCTTTCAGTATTTTGTACCTTTGCAACACAAACTTAACTTAATCGCCAATAAACCTAAATGTTAACAATGAAGAAAATTGGAATAATCTTGTCTCTCGCAATTCTGCTTGGCTTAACTTCAAAACTATCAGCTCAGAATTATAGCAACAAACAGCTAGCACTTATTTCCTACGAGTACAACATTCACCAAAACATAAAACCTCAATTCGACGAGTTTGCCTACCTATTTCCAGAACCAAAGGAGAAAAAAGCCGATAAAACTACAGGGCTACTCAAAGAGAAAACATGGTATCTGCTAAAAGAAAGACTAGAAGAAGGAACCGGAATGTATATCCTTCCCTTAAATGCGCATGGCAACGACTTTAAGTACGATGCTTACGGATTTCCTGAGATGAATATTAACAGAGCGATACGAAAAGGCAACTCAAAATACTACATTAAAATTGATGTAACCATTTCGGCCTTTTCAACCAAAGCCGAAACTGGATATGGTTCAAAAACGAGCAAAGATTCAATTGAGAATGAGGACAATATATCTGAGAATGCAATTATCCCCGAAATTACCATTGAAGTAACCACATACAGCAACGAGGGCATTATTCCAATGCAAAAAGTTACCGGTAAAGCTATTGCTGATGAACCTTGGGAGATTAGCGTAAAAACATTTGATGGGCTTAAAAAAGGTGAAACCTTAAAGCTTAACGATCCCCATAATATCATGGGATTAATTAATAGCGCAATAACCAACCTTTTAGAAAACTTTTAACTACTGCTCAAAACATGAGCGCCAACCCGTCGAATAGCATACCAGAGAACAACCTTAACATAAATGCAATTGGATTAATGTCGGGCACATCACACGATGGACTCGACATTTGCCTTTGCAGTATAAAACTCATTGATAACAGTTGGAGTTATAGTATATTGGCCGGCCAAACTATAGCATACTCAGCAGATCTTAAGCAACAGCTTTTATGTAGCCCTGAACTTTCTGGGCTAGATCTCTGGAAACTTCATTGCAATTACGGCCAATGGGTTGGAAAACAGGTTAACCAATTTATCAGGAGTAAAAACGTAAATATTTCCGTTATAGGCTCGCATGGACATACTGTTTTTCATGCTCCCAAAAATGGATTTACAACACAAATTGGCCATGGGGCCTACATTGCTGCTGAAACAGGAATACCATGTGTATGCGATTTCCGATCGGGCG
>CAZGQZ010000291.1:0-2984 GCA_964527985.1 uncultured Rikenellaceae bacterium
AGCGGTTTGGAGATAAGCTATTCGTTTGATTCGAATACGCATATTTTCTCAATTACATCAAACCCTGTGTAAAAATTTGCAGACACTGACTTTAGTTAAAAAGTTTAAATAATTTTTTTTGATTATCCGTAATGATACCAAAACAACTTAGCGTCATTGCGATTCCGACGTTATATGTCGGAAGAAGCAATCTTTAGGTGTTTTAATGTAGTTAAATATCAACAGATTGCTTCACAAAGAACGCTCGCAAAGACGGATGAAATTTTTTACAAAACTTGTCATAGGAACAAAAGCGGATAATCATACAATTTTTTATTGCCTAGGCATTATATAATTCTTATTTACTACAAGCTGGTTTCGCACCTAGCACTACAAAGTGCTGTTATCTTAAACTTCAGCCAACTTCCCTTCATTTTGAATAGTAAAAACAAAAGCACCTTTTTATTGTTGATTAATTTTAAATGCAAAAATGGTAAACAGAATCTCTACAGATTTTGCTTATAGTTTTGCTTCGATTTTAAAATACAATTAGCTATGACAAGAATAACTTTATCATTTATTGCTTTACTCTCTTTCGTTTCATTTGCCTTTGCCGAAGGTAGCCCTGAGCCTCCCGAGGCGGCGGTTAAGGTTATAAAAGGTGTTGTTTACGATTCGCAAACAAATGCTCCACTCGAGTATGCAACCGTTTCGTTAGTTAGAGCCGACGATGGTTCGTTGGTGACAGGAACCATTACAGATAGTAATGGCTTTTTCCGAATTAAGGGCGTTGATACGGGAATCTACAAACTCGAGGTTACTTTTATTGGTTACAACACGAGCACCGTTAACAATATTGAGGTTACCAGTAGTAGCCGAACTGTTGATGCTGGTTCAATTTCCTTAGAGGCTGCAAGCGAAACCATGGAGGAGGTTGTGGTAATTGCCGATAGACCCTCAATGACGTACAAGATTGACAAAAAGGTAATTAACGTTAGCCAGCAGCACACCTCATCATCGGGAACTGCTGTTGAAGTGCTCGAGAATATCCCTTCAATTACCGTTAGCATTGAGGGGGATGTTAGCCTCCGCGGAAGCGGAAGTTTTACCGTGCTAATCGATGGTAAACCAACCATTCTCGATGCCAACGACGTGCTAAATCAGCTGCCAGCCAGCCAAATTGAGAATATTGAAATAATTACCAACCCTTCGGCAAAGTTCGATCCCGACGGGGTTGCTGGTATCATCAATATAATTATGAAGAAAAATCGCCTGCAAGGCGTAAGCGGTGTTGCCAATATTAACGGAGGTTCGCATAATAGGTATGGTGGCGATTTTTTGTTTAACTACCGTCGCGATAGGGTTAACCTTTTTTTAGCTGCCGATTACAACAAGCGAGGAATGATTGGCGAATCCATTAGCAGAACAGAAACCTACGGCGAAACCGATACGCTTTACCTCTATAATAATGGTGATTTTAACCGTAAGGGATTTTCTTGGAACGTGCGAACCGGTTTCGATTTTAACATCAACCCCAAAAATACGATTAGCCTAGCCTACCGTTTAGGCGAAAGGGAGCGCGGAGGCGATTCTGAACTAATGTATGAGGAGTGGAGTTCGGCCGATCCGCTTAACCGAAACGAGTATTCGAGCTTTGAGGAGAGCACTCGGGGCGGTTTCTCGCAAAATCTTTCGGTTGACTATAAATATGATATTGATAAAGAAAAAGGCCACACCTTGCTTATGCAGGCCATTTTGGCCAGCAGTAATTTCGAGGAAAACTCCTTTAACCTAATGCGCAATGCCAGCAATAGCATAATTAACGGGCAAAAAGCTATAGAGAAAGGGCCAAGTAAAGAGCTGACAATTAAAGTTGACTATACCCTTCCACTTGGCGAATCGAGTAAGTTTGAAACGGGTTACCAAGGCGACTTCAATTTTTCCGATGAAAGCAATGATCTATTTTTTTACAGCACGCTAAACCAGGAGTTTGAACTACAAGATGAATACTCAGTGCTTGTTAACTATACCAACAACGTTAATGCGCTTTACGCAATTTTTTCATCTGAAATTAACAATTTTGGCTATCAGCTTGGCCTTAGGGGTGAGTATACCGATAGGCTAGTCGATTTGGTTGACCAGCCAGAGGAGTTTACGCTAAACAGATGGGATTATTATCCAACGCTACACATGTCGTATAATCTACCTGCTCAGCAAGAGGTTATGGCAAGCTATACTCGCCGTTTACAACGCTTGCGGGGTTGGTATCTGGAGCCTTTTTATACATGGAGCGATGCGTATAACGTTCGTATTGGTAATCCCGATCTTAATCCGGAGTATATCGACTCATACGAGTTGAGCTATCAGAAGAAGTTTAAAAAGAATTTCTTTTCGTTCGATTTGTACTACAGGGTTACGCACAATAAGATTGAGCGAATACAGAGCATCTTCGATGCAGAAGATAATATATTCCTAACCACTTTTGCCAATGTTGGCAAGGACTACTCGCTGGGTACCGAAATTATGATGGGTTTTGACCCAACCAAATGGTGGCATTTCGACCTAATGGGTAATGTTTACGATTACAAGCAAGAAGGCGAATTTAATGGAAGAGAATATAAAACATCAAGTTTTAATTGGAGCGCACGGTTTAACAATTCATTTAAGCTAGCTCGCTTTACCCGATTGCAGCTTATGGGAATGTACAACAGTCCAACCGCTACTGCACAGGGTGAGCGAAAGGGGTTCGTATTTGCAAACATTGCCCTTAAGCAAGATCTATTTAAGAATACCACTTCGCTAACTCTTCAAGTTAGAGATGTGTTAGGTACTATGGGACACGAGAGCACTACGCGAGATATTGACTTTTACTCTTTCCGATCGTGGGATCCTAATACCCCAATTGTATCGCTAACGCTAACCCTTAAACTTAATAACTTTAAGGTTGATAGAAGAGGCTCACAAAATGGCGATAACGGGATGGATGATATGGGAGGTGAAGGAGA
>CAZGQZ010000292.1:0-2981 GCA_964527985.1 uncultured Rikenellaceae bacterium
AGGAGCCCAACCAGCAAGCAAAGCAAAACGCCCAACAGTATCCAAGCCCAAGGAACTACAAATGCGCTTTTGGTTAGCAACGAGATAAGGTTGCCTGCACCAATACCAAGCACTATGCCCACAATACCGCCTAACTGGCAAATAACAATGGCCTCAAACAAAAACTGCTGCTTTATGGTTGATGCTTTTGCGCCAATGGCCTTGCGGGTACCTATTTCGCGTGTTCGTTCGGCTACGGCAACTAGCATAATGTTCATTAGCCCTACCGCTGCTCCAATAAGTGTAATTATTCCAATTAGCGTAGCAGCAAAAGTTACGTACTTAAGGTTGTCGAGCATAATTTTCGCAAGCGAATCGCTCTTCTCAATATTAAAATCAGACTGATCGATAGCCTTTAGGTTTCGTACTATTCGAAAAACTCCCTCTGCTTCGAACTCTGCATATTCTAGATGTTTAGCTTCGTGTGGCTTAATATTTATTGTGAAATTCATACTTGGCCTCGAGAAATAGGTAGCCACGTTTTGTACAGGGAGCAAAACCGACAGGTCGGGGCCACCACCAAAAGCATCGCCTTTCGATTGCATAATGCCAATTACCCGATATTTTCCGCTACCTACGCTAATTACCTTATTTATCGGATCTTCATTTTTTTCGAATAGCTGTTTTGCTACGGTTTGTCCAATAACGGCTACTGCCCATCCACTCTCCTCTTCGTGAGCCGAAAAAACCCTGCCTTTGGCAATATCTAGACCCGCAGTTTCAAAATACTCCGAGCTAACACCACGCACCGAAATATTTGGGTTGGTTTTTTTCGATAGATGCTTAATGGTTGCTGCGCCTGTTGCCCAAACCGATAACGATACCGTGGCCGGGAAGGTATACCTTTCCTTAAACTCCTTTGCCTGTTGATAGCTAATGTACGAATGGTTCATCGATCGGTATCGCTTTCCCCCAATATTAACGTTCATTCCTCGGCTCTGTATGCTAAAGGTATTTGCCCCCATCATAGCAAACTCATCGTTTATGCTCTTTTTTATTGAATCGATTGCGGTTAATATTCCAACCAAAGCCATTATGCCTATGGCAATAATTAGGATGGTTAGTATGGTACGAAGGGTGTTTGACCGGATGGCGCCAAACGAAACCTTAAAATTCTCCAATGTTAGGGCATAACTTCTCATGAATTTCCTTTTAAAAAAACGTTCACCAAAGGTAACTTTTTTCAATATTTCAAAGCCTTTTACAGGCTAATTCTTCAAATTAAATTTCTTTAAAAAGCAAAAAATTTTGAGTAAATCCGATAAACACTAAATGTTATTACCTTTGCAAAAAAGCGCAAAATGACCATTGCACAACGAATTGAAATATTTACCCAATTAGGGAAACGCATTCTTCACGAATTATCAAACGATAGCAATTTTAGCCATATTGTAAACAATGCTTATAGGCATAACCCATGGTTTACCCCACAAAATTGCCGCTATGCCATTGAGGCTATTGCCAATGAATGGCTCACTAAAAATAGCTTGAGCAATTGGGTTAGCCGCTATCCAAACGAGTTCTTTAGCTTGAAACAGACCAAAACCATTGCAGTAGTAATGGCAGGAAATGTCCCGTTTGTGGGCTTTCACGATTTGCTTTGTACGCTCATGGTAGGCCACCGGTTTATGGGGAAAGTATCATCAAAAGATGGTGGTTTAATGCAGGGCATTATCGACATGCTAATTGAAATTGAACCTCAGCTTAAAAACTACATCACCTTAACTAACGATAGAATAGCTCAATTTGATGCCGTTATTGCTACTGGTAGTGACAATTCGGCTCGCTACTTTGAGCACTACTTCGGAAAATACCCAAACATCATCCGCAAAAATAGGCATAGTCTTGCTGTTCTATCAGGTAACGAGAGCGATAATGAGCTACAAGCCTTAGCAAACGATGTTTTTATGCACTTCGGCTTAGGGTGCCGAAATGTATCGAAGCTACTTGTCCCAGCTGGATATGATTTTGAGAGGTTAATTGACGCATTCAAAGCATACAGTAACGTTATCAATCATAACAAATACGCAAACAACTACGAGTATCACCGAGCCATTTACCTAATGAACAGAATTGAACACCTCGATACAGGTTTTATGCTTTTAAAACCCGATGAGAACTTGGGTAGCCCAGTAGGCGTATTATTCTTTCAAAATTACAACGGTTTCGAATCGGTCAATAGCTACATCACGGCAAATGCCGATAACCTGCAATGTGTAGTATCGTCAGAAAAGGCTATTACAAATAGCATTGGGTTTGGTAAGGCTCAAAATCCTGATATTAACGACTACTCCGATGGAATTGATACCATAAAGTTTCTAGCCGAGGTATAATTTGTGGCTAAACATTTTTTTTATCAGCTTCAACTAGCTTATTTTGCAAAAAAACCAACAACCATGATATTTAAGTTCAGAATGATCTCGGGCGATGAGAAAGCTTTTTTGCGAGAGTATGAGATTTCTGGCGAAGAAACATTCCTTAGCTTCCACGATTTTATTCAAAACGATTTGGGCTTCGATGCCAATCAGCTTGCCTCCTTTTTTCTTACCGATGAGCAATGGAATAAGGGTTTAGAGCTGACCCTTATTGATATGGAAAACGATGCTGGTCCGGCTGCAATTCCAATGGAATCGGTAAAGCTTCGCGAGCTGCTCAAAAACAAAAAGGAACGTTTGCTCTACGTATTTGATATATTCTCCGATCGATGCTTCTTCATTGAGCTTTCCGATATCCAGGAACCTGATGATGAAATTTGCTATCCAAGGTGCAAAGCTTCGGTAGGTTCTCCTCCCGATCAATTGGTGATTGAGGAGGTATCAATAGACGAAATGCTTGCAAACGAAGATATTGATGAAATTACCAACGATATTGGCCCAATTGATGATATCGACCTCGACTCGGAAGCATTTGCCGATGATGACTACTAACAGAAAACTTCATCA
>CAZGQZ010000293.1:0-2965 GCA_964527985.1 uncultured Rikenellaceae bacterium
GGCAATAAGATGTTTGCCTTAACCAATCTCGATGGCCCATTGAGTGTAAACCTGAAATGTGATCCCGACGAAGCCATTGAGCTAAGAGAGCGCTACGCAGCAGTTAGTCCGGGTTACCATATGAATAAGGCTCACTGGAACACAGTGGAAATTGACGGCTCTATACCTGATAAAACCATTGAGCAATGGATTGTTAACTCGTATAACCTGATACTGGCCTCATTGCCCAAAAAAGTACAGCAGTCAATAATTAGTTAGCAGAAATTAATACCTTTGGTACAAGAGTTGTATGGCAGTGGTTCTAAATGCGATAAACTAAAAACTGAGTGGATATGAAATCGTTAAAAGTATTAATTGTTCTGGTGCTTACCCTTGGCTTTACTGCTCAAGCGCAAGACCTTTACCACGTAACCCGCGTAAGCGGAAAGATAACCAACCTACGAACTGGAGCCGATGTTACAGCTGGCGAAACCCTCAATCCCGATGATGTTCTTCTGTTCGAAAGCCTCGATAGCTATGCCATTGCCATTGGAAGCGCAATGGGACGTTTTCAAATAAAAATTCAGGATCAGGCAATTGCCGAGGATCACCAAACGCTTACAGCTACAGTTAAAGATGCTGCAGTACCCACCAAAATGCGAAACCTGATGCTAGCACGTTTCGATCCATCGCAAACGCAAATCTCCGATTTGCGCCAGTACTTTGGCAACGATAAGTTCTCTATTATTGGCGATGCAGTTACCGTTCCGCTCGATCAGCAGAAGTATCCGCTTTCCGACGATAAGTTCATCGTTTTTTACTATAGGGTTGACAACAACCCCGTTTCCAAAAAAATTGGGCACGATCAGCAATCTCTATTGCTCGAAAAGGATAAGCTGGTAACGAGTAGCGTTGGGCCAATTGAGGGCAATGAAATTTCGAACCTGGCTGTTTACGAGTACGAAATGTCGTCGCGTAGCGGACAAGAGATTACCCGTTTTACCCTAGTTTTTGTCGATAAGAATGAGCTAGAGAATGAGTTTAATACGATTATCCCAATTCTGAAGCGCCAAAAAATGCCCGATAACGATATTAAAAAGTACCTTATTGAGTACTATTACGATTTCTACGGAGCCACCGATTCAAAAACCATAGATACCTTTGCAGAGCAAATAGTGAAAAGCTACTAAAAAAGAAAGCCTCGATTTTTCGAGGCTTTTTCTTTTACGGTAGGCTATTCTTAAAATCGTTGTACCTGTTAACGTAATAATATCCTTCTTCTCCACCTAACTCCTGCCAAACGGCTTCAATGGCCTCAATTCGGTTTTCGGGCGATGGGTGTGTGCTCAAAAACTCTGGAGGGGTAGGTTGGCCTTCCATTTTCTCAAAAAACGCTGCAAGCTCTCTTGGGGCGTAGTCGGTATCGTAAAGATAGTTCACGGCATACTCATCGGCTTCGTACTCGTTATCGCGGCTATACTTAAGATTCCCTAGGCCTAAGGCAAGTTCTGCAATAATCTGCTCGAGTACGGTAGGGTTATCGCCTAAAACAATGGCTGCAAGCACGCTAAACCCGTACTGTTTAGTAAGCATTTGAGTTGAGTGTCGCCTGTCGGCGTGAGCCATTTCGTGGGCCATAACTCCTGCAAACTGGGCTTCGTTATCGAGAAACTTTATAAGTCCGGTGTAAAAATACATGTAACCTCCAGGGGCCGCAAATGCATTAAGTATTTCTTGGTCAATAATTTTAACTTCCCAGGGAAATCGGTTGGCATAACGTAGGTCGTCCGATTCGAGAAGCGTTGCAAGAATCCTTTCAATATGGTCGTATGCTTCAGGGTACTGTTCTTTATCGAGGATAGGGTAGGTTGCGGGTTCGGCTAGTATGGTTGAATCGAGCTGCCAGCCAAAGGCAATATCCTGATCAACGGTGAAAAAGTTTAGTTTCCCATCGTCACAACCGCTTATAAAAATTAGCGAAAATGCAACGGCAATGGTGTATAGTTTTTTCTTCATGGTTTTGTTGGTTTGGTGAACAATAGCAAATATACAATATTGCAACGCTTTATGCATAAACTTTTGGATACAAAAACTGTTGCTTCTATAACTTTATCGGCTTACCTTTGGTTTAAAATTTACTCACATGCTTTTTGGTGTAGATAATATTGAACGAATTATAATATCGGCCATTACAATTATTATTGGCCTTGTAGCAATTTTCTTTCTCGTTAAATGGTTAGGCAAGCATCTGAAACTGCTTAAGGAGAAAACAATTCGTACTAGAATGGTACGACGTGCAGTAGTTTCAAGCTTGCTTATGGTAGGGCTAATTGCCCTTAAAGTGTATATGCCTTCGGTTATTTCCGATGAAGAGCTGTTGGCAAATGCCTCGCATTTTATAGTTGTTTTACTAATAATTACCGGAGCTTGGATTGCAATAAATGCCACTTCAATTACTCGAACCATTGTACTGAGCAATTTCGATTTGAGCCAAAAGAACAATTTGCATGCACGCAAAATGCATACGCAGCTGCGTATTATTGAGCGAATTATTGTTTTTATTATCGTTTTTATTTCACTTGCCAGCGTTTTACTTACGTTCGATTCTATCCGTAAAGTTGGAATAAGCCTTTTTGCATCGGCTGGTGTTGCTGGTTTGGTTCTGGGCCTTGCAGCACAGAGGGTTATTGGGAGCATGCTAGCCGGGATTCAGCTTGCAATAACCCAGCCCATTAGAATTGATGATGTAGTTATTGTTGAAAACGAATGGGGTTGGATTGAGGAGATTACCCTAACATACGTTGTAGTAAAAATATGGGACAAACGGCGCCTAGTTGTGCCAAGCACCTATTTTATCGAAAAACCATTTCAGAACTGGACACGAACATCATCGCGAATACTTGGGACAGTTTATATTTATACCGATTACTCCATGCCCATTGAGGCGCTTCGCAATGAGTTTAAGCGAATAGTTGAACAATCGGGG
>CAZGQZ010000294.1:0-2964 GCA_964527985.1 uncultured Rikenellaceae bacterium
CGCGAATTTTTGAGCGGATATCGCCAACGGCCACTCGGTCAATTGTTTCAAGAACGGTGTGGTTTGGGTTCATCAGCTCGTCCTGATTCTGCGCAAAATAGCCAATGCTTACGTTATGTCCAATTTTTAGCGTTCCATCAAATGTTAAGTCGCCAACAATAATTCGGCTAAGGGTAGTTTTCCCTTCGCCGTTGCGCCCAACAAAGGCCACTTTTTCGCCCCTAACAATATCGAGGTTTGCATTGCTAAAAACAAGGTTACTGCCGTAGCTTTTAGAAATTTCGTCAACCTTAGCAACAAGATCGCCAGAGCGAGGAGCATCGGGGAAACGAATGTTTAGCGAAGTGTTATCCTCTTCCTCAATCTCAATTACATCCAACTTTTCGAGCTGCTTTACCCTCGATTGCACCTGATTGGCCTTTGTAGCTTTGTAGCGAAAACGCTCAATAAAATCCTTGGTTTCCTCAATTTGTTTCTGCTGATTTTTGTATGCTGCCAGCTGTTGCTCTCTTCGTTCTTTGCGCAGCTCAACGTATTTTGAGTACGATACCCTGTAATCGTGCACTCGTCCGAGCGATAGCTCAATGGTACGCTCGGTAACATTATCTAAAAATGCCCTATCGTGAGAGATGAGTACTAGTGCGCCATTAAAACTCCTAAGGTAGTCTTCAAGCCATTGAATCGATTCAATATCGAGATGATTTGTAGGCTCATCGAGCAGAAGTATGCTGGGCTCGCTAAGCAGAATTTTAGCAAGTTCAATTCGCATGCGCCATCCACCGCTAAATTCTGAAGTTGGCCTATTCAAATCGGTTCGTTTAAAACCAAGGCCATGCAGAGTTAGCTCGGCTTTTGCCTCAAGCGTGTCGCCTCCTAAAAGGGTGTAGCGTTCGGTTTTTTCGGTAAGCTTATTTATCAGCTCAGCGTATGAGCTGCTTTCGTAGTCGGTTCTCTGCTCAATTTCTTTGGTAATGGCAGTAATCTCTTTGGAAAGATTAATGGCTTCGGTAAAAGCCAGCATGGTTTCGCTAATCACAGTTCGTGAGTTTGCCACATCCATTTGTTGGGGTAGGTAGCCAACGCTCACATCTTTGGGGATGCTTATGGTTCCGTTTGTGGGAGCCATTTGACCAACAATTAGCCTAAGTAGAGTTGTTTTTCCTGCGCCGTTTTTTCCCACTAAGCCAACTCTTTCTTTGGCGCTCACCAAGAAATTGATGTCTTTAAAAAGATCAAAACCTCCAAAGGAAACTGTAACCTGATTGAGTGAAACCATTACAATATTTTTTGCTTGGCAAAAGTATGAAATATAGCTTAATCAGCAAGCATACGCTGAAACGTCAATGGAATTTTTGGTTCCATCAATTTTAAGAAACATCGTGGTTAGACTATGCGTATATTTGGGAAAACTCATCTTTATGTATAAGGATATCCAAAATTTCATGCAATCGCGGTCGGTTGCCATAGTGGGGGTTTCACGCAATACCGATTTGTTTAGCTATAAGCTATTCGAGGCTTTTATCCGAAAAGGCTTTAGGGTATATCCTGTAAACCCAAATTGCAACGAGCTGCATGGCCAAAAGGTTTATCCATCGGTTACAGCGCTTCCAAGCGATGTTGATGCAATATATATTATCAAAAGAAAGGATTTAGCCATAGATATTGCCCGCGAAGCTGCCGTAAGGGGCATTAATAAAATATGGATACATGTTAAGTGCAGTGCTTCCGATACGGCTGAGCTAACCCAGAAGTATGGTGTAACAATTATTGCAGGCGAGTGCTTCTTCATGTGGGCCGAGCCTGTTAGGGGTGTACATAGGTTTCATCGATTTATCCGAAAGCTATTCGATAAAACATTTCCCCGTTAGCATGTTTGTTTATTTCATGCTTTTATTAACCCTCCCTTTTTTATAAATTTGGGCTTTGCATTTCCAAAGGTTTTACCTTGTATTTGAGTTAACTCAAAAAATAATTCAAACTAGTAAGCAATGAAAACAGCATTAGTAACAGGTGCAACTGCCGGCATTGGTTGGGCTACTGCGCTTAAACTTGCCCAAAATGGCTATAACCTTATTATCACTGGCCGTAGGCAGGAAAAGTTAGAACTACTTAAGCAGCAAATTGAAACGGATTATAAGCAAAAAGTGCTTGCGCTTTGCTTTGATATTAGAAATATGTGCGAGGTGGAGAATGCCCTTGGTAAGCTGCCAAACGAATGGCATAAGATTGACGTTTTGGTTAATAATGCTGGTTTAGCAGCGGGTCTTAATCCAATTCAGAATGGATTGATTGACGATTGGGAACGAATGATTGATACCAATATTAAAGGATTGCTTTATACAACCAAAATTGTATCGCGCCTAATGATTGAGCAGGGTGGTGGGCATATTGTTAATATTGGTTCAATTGCGGGTACTCAGGCCTACGAAAATGGTAACGTATACTGTGCAACTAAACATGCAGTGCATGCCCTCTCGCAAGGAATGCGAATTGATATGCTTAAGCATGGCATTAAGGTTACCGAAGTTCGCCCCGGTTTAGCCGAAACCGAATTTTCTGTTGTTAGGTTTAAGGGCGACGCTGAAAGTGCAAAGAAACCATATGTTGGGTTAGTTCCCCTGTCGGGCGATGATGTAGCCGATGCAATTCTATTTGCTATAACGCGTCCACCGCATGTTAACATTAATGATATTGAGATAACTCCAACTGCTCAGGCAAGTTCTTACTACGTATTTAGAAAGTAACTTTTTATGAGATATAACCATACTGAACTAACAAACTTTACGGCTAACCTTTTTAAAGCCATGGGTTGCTCAGTTTCGCATGCCCAAACAGTTGCCGAGGTTTTAATCGCAGCGGAGCTGCGAGGCATTCCATCGCACGGTTTAATGCGCGTTAAGGATTACTATCAAATGGTAGCATCGGGTAGGATAAATGTAAACCCGAAAGTAAACGTTCTGCACC
>CAZGQZ010000295.1:0-2951 GCA_964527985.1 uncultured Rikenellaceae bacterium
TGCGGTAGGCAAAGTTTTGTAGCCACTTATCCATAGCGTAGTAGGCAATGGGCGTTGCAATAACAAAGGCAATGGCTACCCATACAACGGTAGTTCTGATAAGCAAGCTAACAACCTGTAGGGTTGTAGCGCCATTAACCTTACGAATTCCAATCTCTTTTACCCTGTCGCGGGTAATAAAAATGGTTAGGCCAAGCAGTCCGGTAAGCGCAAGCAGCACGCACCAAAGCGCAACATACTCAATAAACCGGGCTAACTTAACCTCTTTGTTGTATAGCTTGTTAAGAGAATCGTCGAGGAAGAGTGGTTCCATATCGGCATCGGGCTCAAATTTGCCAATGGTTTTAACAACATACTCTCTTACCTGAGTGTAGTTTCCCGTGTTAACCCTAAGCAGAAGAACATTTTTACGCGTATCGGTTAGCCAGAATAGCATGGGCTCAACATCCTCTTTAAGGCTACCGAAGTTGAAATTTTTGGCCACGCCTACAATATCGCCCATAAAGCCGAAGCCCGGAAACTTCTTCTCTAGGGGCTTCTCCCAACCAAATTTTTCTACCGCCTTTTGATTTAGAATAAAATTATTGATATCGCCTTTTCCCTCTATGAATGAACGCCCATCGACTATTTCTATATCAAAAAAATTGATAAAACGGTCGTCAACAGGCCAGCTTTTAAGCTGCACTTGCTGTCCATCAATCTCGCGACCCCAACCCATTCCAACGCTACCGGGCACAAACTGGGTGTATGCATAATCGGTTATGTCGGCATTCTTCATTAGCTCATCGGCAAAAGCCTGATAACTCTCCCTAATTTTTTGAGTGGTGTAAATGTAAATTACATTCTCTTTATTGATACCAATATCGAAGTTGCGCCAGTAACCAAGCTGTTTCTCAATGGTAAAGGCTGCAACAATTAGGGTGATTGTAAAAACAAATTGCACAGTAATAAGCGTTTGCCTAAAACCCCTGCCTTTTCCGGAGAAAAACATCTTGCCCTTAACAGCCTGACTAATGGGTGCCGAGGTGATATAACGCGATGGATACAAGCCCGCTCCAACTCCAAACGCAAGTGCGAAGAGCGCAAACCAAACCACAAATACATACCTGTCGGCCAGCGATAGCCCGCTTATTTCAAATAGATTTTGAATGTATACATACAATGCATTATGCAGAATAAGCGCTATGGCAAGCGCTATGAACGATAGCGCCACCGACTCGCCAACAATTTGAATCCGCGATCGCCATTTCTTCTCGCCCATTATTTGTTGTATCGACAATGCTTTTGCCCTTAGCGGCGCCTGCGATGTGGAAAAGTTTATAAAATTAACTATCCCCATAATAGCAATGATTATAGCCAACATAAGCAAGACATTAACAACCAGCCTATTTACTGAAGGGAAAAACATACCACCGGTAAAATGAAGTTCGGTAAGCGGTACAAGGTGAACAAACGAACTTACCCCGCTACGCTCCTCCATTATATTAAGCCACTCAATAACCTGCTCATGCTCCTCAATTTTACCCTCAACAAGGGCCTTAGGAGTACCTTTGGTAAGCTCAAGGAAGATATGAAAACTCCACTCGCTCCATTGTTGTGCTCCTCGAAAATCATTGCCGGGCTGCATATACGATGAAAACGACACAAGGGCATCGCTGGCAAAAGCGCTATTCTTGGGCATATTCTCCATCACACCGGTAACCTTGTACTGCATTTGGTAGCCCAGGTTTACGTATTGACCTACGGGATTAGCATCGCCAAAAACTTTACGCGCAAGGTCTTGAGATATTACAACGCTTTTTGGCTCTGCCAAAACGGTTTCCTTATCGCCCTGCAGTAGATTAAAGTCGAAAACCTTCAAGAAGTCGGCGCTAACAGCAAGGAACTCGCCCTTTACAGCATCGCGAAGCTCTTCACCATCTTTATAGATGTACTTGTCCCACCATTGCGATACGACAACTGCATTCTCAACTTCGGGCAAACCCTTTTTCATCTCATCGGCAAGAAGTGCGGGAACCCAGAAATCCTGATTATTGAAAGAGAATAGGTAGGTGTTTTTGCCATTGCTGTGAAATGTGTCGAAGCTTCGCTCGTAGGTGATGTAAAGCGATAACATAATCACACCCAAAAAGGCAATTACCAAACTAAGCAGCGTAAGCCCCGACGATAGCCTATACCTTAGTATTGTTTTGAATAGATGTTTTAGCTGAATCATGTTTTGGATATTTGATGTTGGATATTTGATGTTGCCTGTCTCGGCTACCGATAGGTTGACGAGAGATGTTGGATGTTGGATGGAAGTCAGAAGACTGGAAACCTCACCTAAAACTGATTACCGTTCACCGATCACCGCCCACCGACTACTGATCACCGACAACCGATTACTGCCCCCTCCTCTACAATACCACCTCCATCTGGCGCTTCATGTTCTCGGTAAGGATTTTTCCATCGAACAGGTTAACCACCCGGTGCGCAAACTCCGAGTCGTGCATAGAGTGCGTTACCATTACTATGGTTGCTCCCTCCTTGTTGAGTTCGGTGAGCAGGTTCATAACCTCAAGACCGTTTTTCGAATCGAGGTTACCCGTGGGCTCATCTGCCAAGATTAGTTTAGGGTTGGCCACCACGGCACGGGCAATGGCAACTCTCTGCTGCTGTCCACCCGATAGCTGCTGGGGATAGTGGTTACGGCGATGGCTAATTTTCATACGCTCAAGCACGGCATTCACCATCTCCTTACGCTCCTTGGTCTTAATACGCATATATACCAAGGGTAACTCCACATTCTCATGCACATTAAGCTCATCAACCAAGTTAAAACTCTGAAAAACAAAACCGATGTTTCCCTTACGGATATCGGTTCGTTTATTCTCGGTAAGGTTACCAACCTCCTGTCCGTCGAAAAAGTACTGACCGGAACTAGGGTTATCGAGCATACCAACAATATTTAG
>CAZGQZ010000296.1:0-2914 GCA_964527985.1 uncultured Rikenellaceae bacterium
TCAAATTTACATCTGCTGTAGCAGTCGCCACAATGGATACAGGTTTCCTGGTTTATAAAATGCGGCATCTTTTTTTCGCCCGTTATGGCTTGAACGGGGCACTTTATGGCGCACACACGGCAACCGGTACACTTCTCGGGGTCAATTACATAGGTAAGTAACTCCTTGCAGCTATGGGCAGGGCATTTTTTATCGTAAATATGCGCCTCGTACTCGTGGCGAAAATACTTAAGCGTGGTAAGTACCGGGTTTGGAGCTGTTTGTCCTAAACCACACAGCGAGCTATCCTTTACCTGATGAGCCAGCTCCTCGAGCTTCTCAATATCGCCATCCTCTCCCTTGCCTTGGGTTATGCGGGTTAGAATTTCGAGCATCCGCTTGGTTCCAATGCGGCAAAAGGTACACTTTCCGCACGATTCTTTTTGTGTAAAATCGAGGAAGAAGCGCGCCACATCAACCATACAGGTTGTCTCGTCCATTACCACCATACCGCCCGAGCCCATAATGGCACCGGTAGCAGTAATGCTATCGTAATCTATCTCGGTATCAATTAAATGCTTGGGAATACAACCACCCGATGGGCCACCCATTTGTACCGCCTTAAACTCCTTATCGTCCTGAATTCCACCACCAAGTTTGTAAATAACATTGCGGATGGTCATGCCCATTGGCACCTCAACCAAACCGCCATGCTTAATCTTGCCCGTAAGGGCAAAAACCTTTGTGCCCTTGCTTTTTACCGTACCATACTTATTGTACGATTGGGCACCGTTGAAAATGATGTATGGAATATTAGCAAAAGTCTCAACATTATTGATGTTAGATGGCTTACGCCACAAACCAGCCTCGGCAGGAAAAGGTGGACGCTTACGCGGCATTCCGCGCTCACCCTCAATAGATGCAATTAGCGCAGTTTCCTCGCCACAAACAAAAGCACCCGCACCCTCCTTTACGTAGATATCGAGATTAAAACCTTTTATGCCGCACACATTTTCGCCCAAAAAGCCAGCCTTACGGGCTTGCTCAAGGGCAATATTTAATCGCTTAATGGCTAGCGGATATTCTGCCCTACAGTAAATTACCCCGTGGTTGGCGCCAATGGCGTAGGCACCAATAATCATCCCCTCGATAACCGAATGGGGGTCGCCCTCGAGCAGTGAGCGATCCATAAATGCACCGGGGTCGCCCTCGTCGGCATTACAAATGATATACTTATCGTCCGACTGGTTATTGCGAGCAAAGCGCCATTTCATTCCGGTGGGGAAACCACCGCCCCCACGACCACGAATACCCGACTCAAGCACCGTTTCAATAACCTGTTCGGGGCCAATGTTACCTTCGGCAATTTTGGCAATGGCTTTGTAACCATCACGCGCCATGTACTCATCAAGGTTTTCGGGGTCGATATATCCACAGTTACGCAAGGCAATTTTCACCTGCCCCTCAAAGAAAACCTTATCGGGCACCTCAAATAAATCGGTTTTAACCACAAATGGTTTTACAGGATTTTGCCCCACCACGTGGTTTTGGATTATCTCAACCACCTTGTCCTCGGTAACATCGCCGTAGGTTATAGAGCCGTTATCGTCAACCACCTCAACCAGTGGCTCGCGGAAGCACATCCCCACGCAGCTGGTTTTTTTTAGCTCAAAATCGAGCGAGTCGGCATTCTTAAGCGCAAGAATTTTGTCGTAAATTTTGCTTGCACCGGCTGCAATTCCGCAGCTACCCAGACCTACTATTACTTTTGTTTTTGACATTGATGTTATGCTGTTTTTGGATGTTGGATGTTGGATGTTAGATGTTGGATAATTAGGTTTTGTGGTTTCGCTCAACCGATTGAATAAATAGGTTCAACTTTCTTCCAAGGATGTCTAATCGAGAATTTAAATCATTAAATAAATCCTTATTGGTTAATGAACCTGTTTCGTATAGCGTTTCAAGATGGTCAGTAGTTTCAAGCAGGGAGCTAAATGAGTAAACAAGTAGTCTAATAAAATCTTGCTTATATCTTCTACGGCCATAACCTTCAACAATATTTGCTTTTACCGATTTCATTGACCTCCTAATCTGGCTTCCAACTTCATACAATTCAAATTTTGGTAATTCCACCATTGTTACTTTATGGATATCAACCACTAAATCCCTCGACATTTTCCAAATATCTAAATCCTTATAACTACTCATTACTGTTGATTTTATCCAACATCAAATATCCAACATCAAAAATCGATTATTTCTTATTCTCATTTATCTTAATATCCTTAATTACCTTTACCGCGCTAGCACCAGTTAGCTTGCCGTAGGTTTCCTCGCCAATCATCATTACTGGGGCAAGTGAGCAGCAGCCAAGGCATGCAACCGATTCGAGCGTGAAAAGCCTGTCGGGTGTGGTTTCGCCATCGTTTACGCCTAGCGCTTCCTTTATGGCATCGGTAATGGCATCGGCATTTTGAACGTGGCAGGCTGTTCCGTGGCAAACCTTTATTATGTGTTTGCCAGCGGGCTTAAGCCTAAACTGAGCGTAAAAGGTGGCTACGCCATACATATCGCTAAGGCTTATACCTGTTTCCTCCGAAATTTTCTCGAAAGCAGCAGCAGGGATGTAACCGTAAATACTTTGTGCCCCTTGCAAAAGGGGAATTAGGCTACCCTTTTTGCCTTTATACTTTTCGATAAGCGGGGTGAGTAAGTTAACATCTTCTGTTTCTTCTAATTCAACTATGGGAGTTTCAGCTTTTAAACGTTGTATTCGCATTTTTTAGGGTAGGTTTATAAATGCATATTATGATTTTGATCCCAAAAATAATATATAATTCTTATTGACAAACACCAAACATTGCTTCAGAAACGCGGACACCACTTGTTTAGAACCAATAAAAATACAGGCAAGGATTAACCTCGCCTGCATTGA
>CAZGQZ010000297.1:0-2906 GCA_964527985.1 uncultured Rikenellaceae bacterium
ACAGCGAAACAATATCATACCCTCTTCTTTCCAACTCATCAATTACGCCAATATGTACTAAACCCCTTGCACCTCCGCTTGAGAGGGCTAATGCTATGCTCTTGCTCATTGTGTTAGTATTAAATTATGGAAACAAGTAAATATATAAAAATACTTGTATATAGACAACCCTAGCCGCGTATCTTTAACCGTTGGATTGAGATTCGCCAAAAGAAGTAGAAATCGCCATATGCTGTTTCTTCATTTAAGCCTGCCGTGCTTTCCATAAGTACTTCCTGAGCGTACAAAGGAATCGATACGCCAAGCTGAAGATTCCCCCTGAATGTAGCAATAAGGTATGAAAAACTTAATGCCGGCTCTAGCGTTACCATTGAAAATGGTTTACTATTGCTGGTAACATTAGCCTGCGATCGGGTATAGTACTTAAGTTCACCAAATCGGCTATAGGCAATTCGAGCACCAGCACCTAAATGGATATTACCCATAATTTTTGTTCCATCAACCTGCATGAAAGCCGATTGGTAAAGTGCATTGGTAAAAACGTCTTTGTTCTCATCTGTTTCCGATACATATCTCCAGTAGCTATCAATACGCGTTACGCTTAATCCTCCAGAATACTCATACGAGTTGAAAAAGGTGTGCTTGCTATGCTCAAACCGTCCAAAACCTAAGGTCGCAGCATAATCGTTTTTAAAAATTTTGTATCTGCCACCAACGGTTTCTTTTCGCTGATGCGAAAGAGGATTTGCATTAAATGAGCCATATACGTATACCTTTCGCTTTAAGGAGTACGATAGATTTAAATCGAAGCCACCATCGAAACCAATCGAGGTGAAAACTTGGTTACTTTGGGTATGAACAGGAACAACCAACGCCTTAAGCATGTAGTAGTCTTTTGGCTGCGAGCTAACCGTGTTGGCATAAAAAAGTAAGCTAATTGAAAGTAGTTTTAAAAAATTTTTAGGGTGGTTAAATTTCATTTTAGGTTAGTGGTTAAGTTAAGTTGTGTACGCTAATTATTAGTAACTATCTTTTGGAAATCGTCACCCGATGGATTTTGGAATACCCTAAGCTCAAACTGAGGAACAATAGCAAGAATATGATCGAATATGTCGGCCTGTACGCCTTCGTATTCAACCCAAGCCTTTACTCTTGAGAAGCAGTAAATTTCCACCGGAATTCCCTTTTCGGTTGGCTGTAAATGCCTAACCATATAGGTTGCGTCGGTATTAATGTTCGAACTATTCTTTAGGTAATGCTCAAGGTATCTTCTGAAAATTCCGAGGTTTGTCATCCTTCGTCCGTTAACAGGCATGCTAGAATCAAAATCCATTTTTTGGTTAAACTCTTCAATCTCCTTTGCTCTGGTTTCAATATAATCTTTTACCAGATGAATTCGCTTTAGCTTTTCGAGTAGCTCAGGAGGGCAGAATTTTACGCTACGCATATCAATGTAAATCGACCGCTTTATTCTTCGGCCATCCGACTCTTCCATCCCCTTCCAGTTGGTAAAACTTTCGGAAACTAGGGCATATGTTGGAAATGTGCTAATCGTTCTGTCCCAGTTCTGAACCTTAACCGTATTAAGGGTAATTTCAAGCACGGTTCCATCGGCACCCCGACTAGGCATTGCAATCCAGTCGCCCGGTTTAACCATGTTATTAGCCGATACCTGCACCGAGGCAACAAGACCAAGGATGGTATCCTTAAAAACCAACATCAGAATGGCTGCCGAAGCTCCCATTCCAACAAGCAAGTTTAGTGGGTTCTTGTCTATTAGTATTGAAATAATTACAATACCTCCCAGAACATAGATAACAATTTTTGCCAGCTGAACATACCCCTTTATGGGGCGAGTTTTTGAAACTTCAAGGGTCATATACATATCATGGAGCGCATTTAGCAACGAGCTAATTACGAACAACCACGCTCCAACTATATATATGTATGTAAACTTCTCAATTATTAGCGTAAGCGATGGGCTATAATCGTATAGTGCGATTCCAATTGTATACTGAATTACTAATGCAGGGGCTAAGTGCGATAGCTTATGGAATACCTTGCGGTGCACTAAAAAATCGTCCCATACACTCTTTGTTCTCTTGGTAATAGCAGTTAAACCAACTACAATTATTTTTTTTGCTACAAAATTTGCTAGAAATGACAGCACAACAATTGCAATTAGAGCTGTAGCAACTTTACCAAACTGTGCAAGTTCGCTGCTTAAACCAAGTCCCCCGAGCCAAAGCTCATAGCTTTCTAGAAATTGGTATGTTTTAACAACATTCTCTTCCATAATATTTATTTTCGTTAATTGGAATACAAAAATAGCAAAAGAAAGCTTTAGGGCAAATGGTGTAATCTGCCTACAATTATTCCTATTTTTGGCAATTAGACCAAACGAAAGTTTTGGCTAACTTTGCAAAAAAGACATTGCATATGATACGATACATTGCCCCTTCCCTACTATCGGCCGATTTTAATAATCTGGGTCGCGATATTGAAATGGTAAACCAAAGTGAGGCCGATTGGTTTCATCTTGATATAATGGACGGTGTGTTTGTTCCAAACATGTCATACGGTTTCCCAGTGGTTGAACACATTACCAAGCTGGCAAAAAAACCTCTGGATGTACACTTAATGATAATTGATCCCGATCGCTACTTAGAACGGTTTAGGGATGCCGGAGCGAACATCCTCACAGTTCATTGGGAAGCGTGCAATCATCTTCATAGAACAATTGCAGAGATTAAGAGACTGGGAATGAAAGCTGGTGTTTCTTTAAACCCACACACTCCCGTTGAATTACTAAACGATATTCTTTCTGAACTTGATCTTGTTCTAATTATGAGCGTTAACCCTGGTTTTGGTGGGCAATCCTTCATTGAGAATAGCTATTCAAAAGT
>CAZGQZ010000298.1:0-2902 GCA_964527985.1 uncultured Rikenellaceae bacterium
TCAGTTTTATAAGGATGAAAAATCTGTAGATACTCACGTTACTGCAACCCAGCTAGCCGAGGTTATTGCCAATATTGGTGGTAGCATATATATTGTACAGGATAGTAAAGTAGTGTTTTATAACCCGCAATTCATAGGTCTTTTGGGTTATAGTGCTAAAGAACTTGCCCATATTAACTTCACCGAATTGGTCCACCCTAAAGATAGAAAGCTAATCAGCTTGCTGTTCAGTAATGATTTTAAGGAAATCAGCCAGAAACGTTCGAGGTCGTATACCTTTCGTGCATTGCACAAAAATGGCGAAATGCTTTGGCTTAAGTCAAACGTATCGCTTATTAGCTGGAATGGTAAACCAGCGCTTCTCGATAACTGTTTCGATATAACTCAGCAAAAGGAGTTTGAGCAAAAGCTAATTGAGGAGGAACAAAATTTCCGTCTTCTTGTAAATGGGTTCGAGGATATGGTTTTTATTATCAGCAAAAGAGGGATGATAATGCAAGCCAACCGAAGCGTTTATAACAGGTTGAACTATCGTGAGCATCAAATAATTTTAAGGAATTTTGCCAGTTTGTTTGCCCAAAATCATCGCGATGATATTCGCAGCTCAATTAGCGAAGCGTTTTTTGGGAAACGCATAAAGCTTGAAATGCCCTTGGCAAAAGCTGATGGTAAAACCATTCCGGCCGAAATACGATTTTTTAAAGGGAACTGGAGTCAGAAAGAAGTGGTATTTGCTATTTGTCAAGATATTACCGCTCGCTTAGAAGCCGAGCAAGCTATCAAACTTTCCGAAGAGAAGTTTAGCAAAGCGTTTGAGAGTAATGCAGTAATGATGACTATCAGTACCTTTCACGACGGGCGCTTTATTGATGTCAACGATACTTTCCTAGAAATTATTGGATTGGCCAAGGATGATGTTGTCGGTAAAAAATCGTCTGACTTTAACTTCTTTGCTGAGATCAACCTAAGAGAACAGCTTAAGAAAATTATTCTTCGAGAGGGTAGTGCTCGCGACTTAGAGACAGTAATTATTAAATCAAATGGTGAAAGATTGGTGGTTAACTTTTCAATGGAGCTAATTGATATTCAGGAAGAGCTATGCCTGTTAACCATAATGACTGATATTACCCAGAAAAAGCAAGCTGAAGAGAAAATTATGCTAAGCGAACAGCGGTTTCGCCAGCTTGCTGAACTGCTTCCCGAAAAGGTTTTTGAAGCCAATGATAAGGGCTACATTACTTTTGCCAATCGTTACCTTATCAACTATTTTGGGTATAACGACATATCTATAGACGAAGGATTACATATAGCTAGTCTTTTCGATAGTAAAAGCAAGCGAATTATCACTAAATACGTAAAGGAGAGTAAAACAGTTCTTGAGCTACCCTCCATTGAGCTTAACGCGAAAAAGGTCGACGGAACAATATTTCCTGTGCTAACGCATATTACCGCTGTAATGGAGAAGGGAAGGGTAAACAGGTACATGGGAGTTATGGTTGATATTTCAGCTCGAAAACAGCAGGAGTTGGAGCTTATTAGGGCCAAGGATGAGGCCGAAGAGGCATCGCGAGCCAAGGAGCAGTTTTTGTCAACCATGAGCCATGAGATTCGAACGCCCATGAATGCCGTAATTGGCATGGCAAACATCTTGCTTCAGGATAAGCCCATGGACCATCAAATGGAGCATCTCCGAACGCTTAAGCTATCAGCCGAAGGGTTAATGGCCTTGCTAAACGACATTCTCGACTTTAGCAAAATTGAGGCTGGTAAGCTAAAGATTGATAAATCGCCCACAAACCTTAAAGAGCTGGCACAGGCAGTGTGGAACGTAAATAGGCACATTGCCAGCAAAAAGGGCATTGACTTAATCCTAAACTTCGACGAGTCAATACCAGAAAGCATTTTAGCCGATAGGGTAAGAATTAATCAAGTACTTACAAATCTAACCTCAAATGCAATAAAGTTTACCGAAAAGGGTAAAATTGAGATATCAATTAAACAGGTTGGCGAAACGGCCAAAACTGTTACTATTCATTTTTCTGTTGCCGATACTGGCATTGGAATTCCTATTGATAAGCAAAAGCTAATTTTTAATGAGTTTACGCAAGCAAACTATCAAACCACACGTAAATACGGCGGCACTGGTTTAGGGTTGGCAATTTCGCAAAAGCTAATAACATTGCTAAAGGGCTCCATTGAGTTGAAAAGTATACCAGGAAAGGGGTCAGAATTCTTTTTTACCCTCAAATTCTCAAAATCAACGGCAAAACAAAAGCTTCAAGCAAGTTCGAACGATAAGGCGCTAAATATAGGCCTTAAAAATGGCAAGCCATACAAAGTGCTTGTAGTTGAAGATAATGAGGTTAACTCGTTTATTGCCATTAAATTTTTAA
The DNA here is from genome assembly GCA_964527985.1 of uncultured Rikenellaceae bacterium. GTDB lineage: Bacteria > Bacteroidota > Bacteroidia > Bacteroidales > Tenuifilaceae > Perlabentimonas. Next base: position 2,394 of record CAZGQZ010000298.1, read on the forward strand.
AGAGTTGGGGACTTAGCACTACCCTGGCCGAGAATGGTCAGATTGCACTTGATATTCTTAAAGAGAATGATTTTGACCTTATTCTAATGGACCTTGAAATGCCTGTAATGAGCGGATACGATGCTACTGTGGCAATTCGTGGTTTGAAGAACATTACAAAGAGTAAGATTCCAATCATCGCTCTTACCGCCTCAGCCATGCTCGATGTACAGCATAAAATTTTCAGCTTAGGAATGAATGGTTTTGTTCTTAAACCTTTTAATCCCTCGGAGCTAAAAGCAAAAATTGCAGAGCTGCTTGAAAAGTAGTGAACTATTTTTTGCCCCAATTCGTTACTATATCAATATCAAACAAAATTTCAAATGGTTAAAACATTACTTTTAATTTTTATTGTTGGTTTAGGGGGGAATACTAGCCTAGCCAACGATACAATACCCCAAACAAATGCAGCAATTGTTGAATACGTTGAAAGCGTTATGGGTACGCAAGTTGATAGGGGCGAATGCTGG
>CAZGQZ010000299.1:0-2902 GCA_964527985.1 uncultured Rikenellaceae bacterium
TAAACGGAAATATAACGCTTACAAAATCGGAAATTGAAATGACTGAGTCGGAGTTCAACTCGCGCAAAGAATTTGAAAAAGATGGACAAACTGTTGAAAGAACCCGCGATATGGCCGGTCAGTCTCCCTTTGTTATTAATGGCGGATTGAGTTACAATAACTTTGAAACAGGGTTTTCGGCAGGACTTTTCTACAACATGAAAGGTGAAACGCTTTTAATTGTTGGAGCAGGAGTTTTTCCCGATATGTATGTTAAACCTTTCCATAGCCTCAACTTTAGCCTAAATAAAAAAATTGGTAAGGATAAGAATACAACCATCGATTTTAAGGTTTCAAACTTGCTTAACCAAAAGGCCGAAAGCGTATTTAAATCGTTTAGGGCGCAGCCCGAGCTATACAGTAGCCTAACTCCTGGCCGATCGTTTAGCCTCGGACTCAGCTATAAATTTTAACATTATTCCCACATTACAATGCTGCATGAAACACTGGCTAACAATCAACGTAAATTAAATGCGCTTGGCATAAAAAGTGTTATGGAAAAATGCAGCCAATACGAATTAATTCACACTTACCATGAAAAAGATAATCATACTTCTAGTAGTTTCCCTAATTTCATTTGGTGCCTGGGCACAGCTAACCATTAACGATGATGGAGTTTACCTAAACAAAGACAACCAACCATTTACTGGAACTTACATAGAAAAGTACAGCAATGGCAACGTAAAAATGGAAATTAACCTTAAGGATGGACTCCTCGAAGGAAAATACACCACCTTTTTTGAAAACGGGCAGGTTAACGAAATTAGGACCTACAAAAGCGGCAAAATGGACAACCGCTGGGAAACGTTCAACAGCCAAGGCGTAAAAACTGCCGAAGCAAATTTTAAAGATGGTGTAAAGCATGGCAAATGGTTTGTTTGGGACGACAACGGAATGCTTCGCTACGATATGAAATACGATAACGGCCAACGTGCTGGCGTTTGGATAATTTATAACGAAGCTGGCGAAAAGGTATCGGAAAAAAATTATGACGAGTAAATCGTAATTTATTTGCATATTTGCAGAGGTTGAGGGTATTCTTCAACCTCTTTTTTATTTTAGCTAGTATGATTTTTAAAGATAAACTTTGTTGGGTTACAGGTGCATCATCGGGGATTGGTGAAGCGCTGGCTATGGAACTTGCAAAAAACGAAGCAAGGCTAATCATATCGTCAAACGATGCTAATGAGCTACTACGCGTTCAGCAAAATTGCCTAAAGCATACTTCGCAGTGCGAAGCTTTACCATTCGACCTATCGAACCCCATTGAGGTTGAAACAACCGCAAAGCAGGCTATTGAAAAATTTGGGCCAGTATTCTTGCTAATTAACAATGGAGGAATTAGCCAACGAGCACTAGCTCACGAAACACCCGTTGAAATTGACCGCCGAATAATGGAGATTGACTACTTTTCGTACGTCGTTCTGACCAAAACCATACTACCCAGCATGATAAATGCCAACGAGGGATTTATTGCTGCCACAAGCAGCATATCGGGAAAATTTGGATTTCCACTGCGTTCGGCATACGCAGCAGCCAAGCACGCCATACAAGGTTTCTTCGAAACTATCCGAATTGAACTAAAACCTCACAAAATAAGCGTTACCATTGCCTACCCCGGCAGGGTAAACACCAATATATCGGTTAACGCAATCCTAAAGGATGGTAAGGCTCATGGAAAAATGGATGCTGGTCAGGCTGGAGGTATTCCGGCCGAAAAGTGTGCTAAAATCTACCTCAAAGCAATAGCCAAAGGAAAACCCGAGGTGCTAATTGGAGGCAAAGAGCTACTTATGGTTCACATTAAACGCTTCTTCCCCCGAATTTTCTATAGAATAGTTAGTAAGATTAATCCAACATAAAAAAACAAAAACATGTCGAAGATAATTTGTGGAATACAGCAAATAGGCATTGGGGTTAACAACCTTTACGATGCTTGGAAATGGTACCTCAAAGCATTTGGCGTTGACATTCGCATATTTGAGGACGATACTGTAGCCGAACTAATGCTGCCATATACAGGAGGGCAGCCACAGAAAAGGCATGCTGCACTTGCCATCAACCTCGATGGCGGAGGAGGTTTTGAAATTTGGCAGTACTCTGGCCGTACCCCTCAACCTCCGGCCGAAAAACCTCAACTTGGTGACTTAGGCATATTTGCGGCAAAAATAAAATGCTTCGATATTGAAGCTGCACACAAACATATTTCAGGTATTGAGCACAACAGCCTATCCGATATTTTTGAAAGCCCCTACGGACAAAAGCATTTCTTTGTTGAAGACCCTAGAGGTAATGTTTTTGATGTGATTGAGAATAAAACCTCGTGGTTTCGCAAGCCAACCAAGCCAACCGGATCAACCTACGGAGCAATAATTGGAGTTAGCAATATTGATAAAGCGCTAACGGTTTATAAAGATATTCTCGAGTTTGACCAAGTTATTACCGACGAAACGGGCGAATTTAACGACCTAAGCCCATTAGCGGGTGGAGCAAAAAAGTTTCGTCGAGTTGTGCTAACTCATAGCAGTGCACGCAGAGGAGCATTTAGCAAAATGCTAGGCGATGGCCAAATTGAACTCGTTCAGGCAATGGATTACTCTCCCAAAAAAATATTCGAAAACCGTTTTTGGGGCGATTTAGGATTTATCCACCTTTGCTTTGACATTAGGCGAATGAACGAGTTGGAAAAGGAATGCAACGAAAAAGGATTTCCTTTTACCGTAAACTCAAATGTTAAGCACAACGAAAAGGGTAGCTTTGACATGGGCGAAGCAGCCGGCCATTTCTCGTACATTGAAGACCCCGACGGAACGCTAATTGAGTTTGTTGAAACTCACAGGCTTCCCATTGCTAAAAAAATTGG
>CAZGQZ010000300.1:0-2900 GCA_964527985.1 uncultured Rikenellaceae bacterium
AAAAGGGAGTTAATGAAGGCACCTTTATAAAAACCATTGATATTGACCTTGCCAACAAGTTTATCCATAAAACCATGGATTTTTTCTTTAGAATGGATCAAGCGGAATGCGTTCCGCACCATAAGATATGGCAAACTATTTTTTTACCCTACATTAAAGGAATTTGCACTGGGAAAGGCCATGAAATCCTCAACATGGTTTTAAAGAAAAACGAAAACTTATTAAACGATTCAAGTTTTTAAACCAAAGAAAAATTATTAGTCATACTGTTTGCTATAAAGGAAACCAAAAAATACAAACTACATGAGATACAAAACCATTCATCTATTACTTTCAATAGTAATTAGTTGCTCAGCACACGCTCAGCAATCGTACAACCTATCTTTAAAAGAAGCACAAGACCACGCCATAGAGCATAATCGAATGCTAAAAAACGCATCGCTCGAAGTTAAAAAGGCTGAAGCAAGTCGCTGGCAAGCTATAGCAAGTATGCTACCGCAAGCAAACGTTAACTTAGATTACACGAATCATTGCGGGTATGAACTGCAGTTTGGACTCCAAACAATTCCAATGAACCCCCAAGGAAATTTAACCGCCCAGGTTGCTGTTGCGATAAGCGGAGCGCAGCTTGTGGGAATACAGTTAAGTAACATTGCCAAATCAATGGCAGAGGTTAATAAGCAAAAATCGTTTCAACAGATTACCAACGATGTTAAATCAATCTACTACTCCATTCTGGTAATGACTGAAACGGTTTCACTGCTTGAACAAAACTTGGCTAATATGAACAAGCTTCTAACCTTTACCGAAAACTCAGTAAAGGTTGGTGTTGCGGAGCAAACCGATGCCGATCAACTTATGGTACAAATCTCTTCTTTGGAAACAAGCATTAGCTCAACCAAGCGCTCTCTCGAAATGCTATACAATTCGCTTCGTTTACAACTCGGAATTGATGTTAATGCTGAAATTACCCTTTCGCAAAGTATTGACGAGTTGCTAAACGTTGAGAAAGCATTGCAGCTTTTAGAAACAGATTTTTATGTTGAGAACAACTACGATTACCAACTATTACAAAAATCAGCCGATTTATCAAAAAAACAAATTGCGCTAAGCGCATGGAACTACGGGCCAACAATAAGCGGATTTTACCAATACACAAACAAGACCTATTTTGGTAAAGACGAAGGATTTAACATGACTCCCCCTAATTTGGTTGGAGCAACGGTTAAAATCCCCATATTTTCGAGCGGCGTAAATTATGCAAAAGTTCGAGAGGCCAAAATAAACCACGAAGCCCAACTTAACAACCTAGCCAACACCGAGGATGCGCTAAAAATTCAGCATAGACAGCTCAAGTATAACCTCACATCGGCTTTTGAAAGCTTTGAAAACCAAAAAAAGAATATTGAGGTAAACCAACGACTACTGGATAATATCTCAAGAAAGTATGAGCAGGGAATGGCTTCAAGCCTCGATCTTACAACCTCTGGAACGAACCTAATTTCGGCTCAAAGCAGCTATGTTCAGGCCCTAATGGAGGTTGTAAGCGCCCAAATTGCACTCGAAGAACTACTAAACATCAGCAAATAAGCAAACAATAACAGCATAATTACATACGAATATGAACACGATAAAAAAATTACTATTGCTAAGCACATTGGGAATCGCCATTGCCAGCTGCGGAGAAAAAGCTTCGGAACAACAAGCTAACGACGAAAGAGCAGAAAAAGTTAAGGTTACAACCTTGAAAAAAACTACAGTTGCCCGTCAAATTGAGCTTTCAACAACCCTACAAGGATACCAAACAATGAACATTGCTCCAGCAGTAACTGGTCGCATTGAGCACATTTACGTTGAAGTTGGGTCACGAGTTAAACAAGGAGATATGTTAGTGCGAATGGACCAAAACCAGCTAAACACTACAAAACTTACACTTGCTAATCTTGAAGTTGAATTTCAACGAGTTAAAACTCTTTACGAAACCGGAACACTCCCAAAGCAAACCTATGATCAAACTAAGCTAAGCTACGAGCAAACCAAGCAAAACCTCGAATTTTTAGCCGAGAATACCTTCGTAAAAGCTCGTATACCAGGCGTAATTGCTGCAAAAAACTACGAGGATGGCGAGCTATACGCTGGAACACCAATCCTTATGCTCACCCAAATTGACCAGCTAAAAGCGCTAGTTAGCATACCCGAATCGTTTTTCCCGCTGGTAAAAGAAGGGATGAAGCTTAACTTACGCTCCGACATCTACCCAAATAAAGCATTCGAAGCAACCATCGAAACCATTTACCCAACCATTGACGCTGCTTCGCATACGTTTCAGGCTAAGCTAAAAATACCCAATCGTAAGGAGCTTTTACGCCCAGGTATGTTCGTTCGGACAACCCTTGAGCTAGGCGAAATTGAGGGAATCCTTGTTCCGTATCAATCAGTTTTAAAGCTTACCGGATCGAATAATCGATACGTATTTATTAACGATAAGGGAATTGCAAAACGTATTGATGTAACCCTTGGCCAACGATACGACGAGAAAATTGAGATACAAACTAACGGCATTAAAGAGGGCGACCAAATAATTACCGTTGGACAAGGTAAACTGGTAGATGGAGCTAAACTTGAAATTATTGAATAGGAAGTTTATGCTTCCATTAGAAACCTCTTCAAAAAAAACAGACTAAATACTTTGCAATGAGCATTTATAAAACAGCAATTGATAAACCCGTTACGACCCTGCTAATATTTGTGGCCGTAATTGTAATTGGCCTCTTCTCGTTATTGAGGTTACCAATTGATCAGTTCCCCGAAATTGAACCTCCGTTCATATCGGTAATGACCACCTATCCGGGTGCCAGCGCCAACGAGATTGAAACAAACGTAACGCGGCTTCTCGAAAA
>CAZGQZ010000301.1:0-1073 GCA_964527985.1 uncultured Rikenellaceae bacterium
TCGTGGCAACTGAATTCGAGTAATTGCAAGATTGTTTTCATTCGTGCATTCGTGGCAACTGAATTTTAAACAAAAAACCATTTCTAATTTGGAAATTCGCTACATAAAGAGGAACGAAATTGATACCAAAAAATGGGATGCTTGCATTGCCCGTTCGGTGAACGGAATTGTTTACGCCTACTCCTGGTACCTCGATATAGTTGCCATTGAATGGGATGCGCTAGTTGGTGACGATTACAAAACGGTTTTTCCTCTTGTTTATGGCAATAAGTACGGTTTCAATTATCTTTACCAACCTCCGTTTGCACAGCAACTTGGACTTTTTTCAATGGGTCCCCTTAGCGAAAAGTTATTAAAGCGTTTCACCGATTTAGCAACCCAAAAATTTCGGTACATAAACATACATTTAAATCCTTTCTTAAAGGTTGATACTTCAACCTACAAAGTTATTCCACATAAAGTTTACCATCTCGATTTAATTGAAACGTACCCGAAAATTTCTGGAAAGTTTTCTGCTGCAATTAAGAAAAGTATTTCTTTTGCCGTTGCACATGGAGTTCAGGTTGTTAAGGGGCTAAGCGCATTTCAAATACTTGAATTAAAGCAAAAAGCAAATCCCGAGGCATTAAAACGCAGGCACATTGAAATTCTAACACAACTAATTACAACCTCAGTTTCGAACGGAACGGGCGAACTCTATGGCGCTTATAATGAAACGAATGAACTTTGTTCCGCAGCACTTTTTCTTAAATCAAACGGGAAGTTGGTTTTCATGCTTTCGGCAACAAGCGACGATGGTGTTAGGCTGAATGCTACGCATTCAATTGTTGATTTCGTAATTCGTCAATACTCCGAGAAGCGGTTAGTTCTCGACTTTGAGGAGGCTGAAAACGGAAAAACGGCGGAGTTTTATAAAGGCTTTGGAGCCACAGAGTGTGTTTATAATCAGTTAATTATTGATAATCTTCCTGCGAATATTAGCCTGTTCAAGTAAAACCAATTTGTGCCTAATTTCTCAAAAAAACATCCTCAACCCTAGTGCTGAGCTAGTCGAAGCATCAACCTTTAACCTT
>CAZGQZ010000301.1:1173-2897 GCA_964527985.1 uncultured Rikenellaceae bacterium
AAAAAACATCCTCAACCCTAGTGCTGAGCTAGTCGAAGCATCAACCTTTAACCTTAATTCACCTACTCCATTAAACTATCGAAATCAATTTCTGCTGTGTGCTCTGTTTCTTCAAGTCGGGTTTTCTCACATTTCAGCGTTTTTGAAGGGAATTTTTTAAGCAGGCTGTAGTTGTGAGTTGCCATAATAACGGCTCGGCCTGAGGCCGCAATGTCGAAGAGAATTTTCATTATTTCGTCCGATGTTTCAGGGTCGAGGTTTCCGGTTGGCTCATCGGCCAGAATTATTTCGGGATTGTTAAGTAGTGCGCGCGCAATTACCACACGCTGTTGTTCCCCTCCCGAAAGCTGATGCGGCATTTTAAACTCCTTGTACTTCAGCCCAACTTTATCGAGCACATCGCCAATTCTTTCATTCATTGCCTGCTTATTCTTCCAGCCTGTGGCTTTAAGCACAAAAAGTAGGTTATCGTTTACCGATCTATCGGATAGAAGCTGAAAATCCTGGAAAACGATTCCAATTTTTCTTCGCAGGTATGGTATTTGCTTGGTTTTAATTTTTTTTAAATCGAATCCCGCAACGGTACCCTCTCCGCTTTTAAGCGGAAGTTCTGCGGTTATAGTTTTTATTAGGCTTGTTTTTCCGCTTCCAACTTTCCCAATTAGGTAAATGAACTGTCCCTTATCAACATTCAGGTTAACATCCGATAGTACCAGGTTGTCGTTCTGAAAAATTGATGCCTTTTTAAATTCAATTATTGTATCGAGTGCCATTATATCTCAATTTTTGTAAGTTTCCAGTATTCTAAATTTTCAACAATTGATTCAATGTCGATGCTATTTAATTCTTTGTCAAGGATTTTACTCAGTCGGTCGAAGGGAGGAGTACACCTGATGTTTGCCAGAAGAAGCATATCATTCGAGCGAACCTGCAAGTAATCTTTCCCTTCAACTTCACCCTTAACTTTTAGCAAAAAGAAAGTGCTTTTATCCATGAAACACTGAATTTTGCCATAAAGATAGCTGCATTTTTTTAATCTTTTCTATTTCCAAATACTTTTGCTCCAAGCACAAGGCCAGCACTTACAATAACTATATTTTTTATAATATACTGCCCCTCAAGGGTTGGCGCAAACGGAATTTGAGTGAACACTTCGTTTGGGAAAAGGAATACTGGGGTAAAAGTCCCCACCATTTGTAAGAAAAGTAACACTAAAGTGGCTCGCTGGAACTTCCCAGTTAGAAATCCTAACCCAATTATTGTTTCCCATGTGGCCAATATTATTATGGCAATTTTGGGAGTAATTAAACCAAAGGTTAGCATCGAAATGGTTCTTGTGGCTAGGTCTTGGGCAGGACTTAACCCAGGAAAGAATTTAAGAAAACCGAACCAGATAAATACAATACCAAGGCTTATTCGAAGCAACCATAATGAGTTTTGCCTTAACCAGAAAGCTACATTCTGCTCAATGTGTTTGTTTATGTTTTTAAAAGTTTCCATAGTTGTTGTTTTTGTTATTTAAATAACAACAAGAGGAAATGTTTGTTCGGGGTTAATTATAATTTTTATTGGCACGTAAATTGAAAGATTTTATCCTAGTTTTATTATCGTTGCTCAAAAAAAAATACTTTGAATAGTTTTAAAAACTATATTTATACTTCATTAAGTAAACTTTTTATTAACCTTAAAATAATGAAAACTATGAGAAAACTTAGAATTATTGC
>CAZGQZ010000302.1:0-2884 GCA_964527985.1 uncultured Rikenellaceae bacterium
TGGGTAAGCATGCCGATAAGCTTAAAGCCGACAAGGCTAAGCGAATTCTTACACTACCTGTGATTATTGGCGAAAAGGCTTCGCGTTACTCCATTATTGCATTGTGGATATTGCAGTACTTCCTGGTTGGCTACTTTGTAATATCAGGCGAGTTGGGTTATGCCGTTTTACTTGTACTGCTTTCAATCCCAAAATTTATTCAAATGTCTAAGGTGATGCTTAAAAAGCGACCAGAGGTTGAACCAGAAGGCGAAGAGGGCAGGGGCTGGCCGCTGTATCTTGTAAGTCGTGCTTTTATGTTTAACCGTTCGTTTGGTATGTTCTTTCTCCTTGGTCTTATTATCGACGTGATTATAGTTAAGCTATTTTAATTGTTGGCGTAACAAATATTTGAAAAGATATATGCTACGCCTTCTTCTAAACCTTTTGAATTAGACCGAATTATATGAATAATAGCGGTACAGTAATACAATCCAAAGTAGATACTTCGTCGAAGCAGTACATCGATAATTTTACCGAGACATCACGGGTTATTGATGAATTTACGAGCAAGCTTAAAGCGACATTAAATAGAACGAACGATCCTTATGTGCTTAAGCACAAGGAAAAGGGAAAAATGACGGTTGGTGAGCGTATTAGATCGCTCGTTGATGATGGAACCCCATTTTTTGAGCTTTCGTCGTTAGCGGCAAATGGAATGTACGAGAATAAGTTTCATTCGGCTGGCATTGTAACTGGTATTGGCATTATTCAAGGCATTGAAACAATGATAATAGCCAACGATCCCACGGTTAAGGGCGGAACCTATGTTAAGGAAACAATAAAAAAGCACTTAAGGGCGCAGGAAATCGCTCTCGATAATCGTTTGCCTTGCGTTTACGTGGTTGAGTCGGGCGGAATTTTTCTACCCGAGCAGTCTAACGTATTTGCCGATCACGATCACTTCGGAAAAATTTTCTATAACCAAGCCCGCTTATCGGCCGAGGGTATTCCTCAAATTGCAATGGTAATGGGCTCCTGTACTGCTGGTGGTGCATATATTCCTGCAATGAGCGACGAGTCAATTATTGTCGATAGGCAGGGAACCATTTTTCTGGCTGGTCCCCCTTTGGTTAAGGCTGCCATTGGCGAGGTGGTTACTGCCGAAGAGCTAGGTGGCGCTTACGCACACACGCATATATCTGGAGTTGCTGATCATTTTGCCAGTTCCGAAGAAGAGGCTATACAAATTTGCCGAAGTATTTTTGAGCATCTCCCCAAGCCACAAAAATCGTTCGTTGGCAATGGGAGGTACGAAAAGCCGCTTTATCCTGCCGAAGAATTATACGGTATTATCCACGATCAAAGTTCGCGATGGATTGACCCCTACGAGATTATTGCTAGGCTGGTTGATGGTAGCCAATTCCAGGAGTTTAAGCCAACCTATGGCACAACACTGGTTACTGGTTTTGCCAAAATAATGGGTCAAACGGTGGGTATTCTTGCCAACAACGGTATTCTATTTTCCGAATCGTCGCTAAAGGGAACGCATTTTATTCAGATGTGCAGTATTCGAAAAATACCACTTCTCTTTTTGCACAATATCACCGGATTTATGGTGGGCAAGGATGCCGAGCACGGTGGCATTGCCAAGGATGGAGCAAAAATGGTTCACGCTGTGGCCAATTCTAATGTCCCTAAAATCACCATAATATTTGGGCGCTCGCATGGAGCAGGCAATTACGCCATGGCCGGTAGAGCCTATAAACCCAACCTGCTGCTTACTTGGCCCAACTCCAAAATCTCTGTAATGGGCGGCACTCAAGCAGCAGAGGTGTTAGGTACTGTAAAGCAAAAGGATTCGGTTGACATTGAAAGTTTTAAAAAGGAGATTTACCAGCGCTACGAGGATGAGGCCTCGGCCTATTTTGCCACCGCTCGCCTGTGGGACGATGGTATTATCGATCCTGTCGACACTCGCAGCTGGATTGCCATGGGGCTTTCCATTGCAGCCAACAAGCCTACCCCCGACTACAAACCCGGTGTTTACCGAATGTAAATTGATATGGATACTTATACCAATATTCAGCTAGAGATTAGCAAGGGAGTGGCCATCGTTTGGCTTAATCGACCCGATGTACATAATGCTATCAGCATAGAGTTAATTGATGAGTTGACCCATTGTTTAACCTACTTGGAAAAGAATGACAGTATACGAGCTGTAGTTTTACGTGGTAAGGGTAAATCGTTTAGCGCGGGAGCCGACTTAAAGCTTATGCTGCAAACAAGTAGTATGGGGTACCAAAAAAACTATGAGGACGGACTAAAATGGGCAAACGGGTTGGCTAAAATATTCCAAAGTTCAAAACCTATTATCGGCGTTGCATCGGGTAATGTGTTTGGTGGAGGCAACGGCCTGCTTGCTACTTGCGATTTGGTTATTGCCGAGGAAAATGTACTTTTCTCTTTTTCCGAGGTTAAACTGGGTATTGCGCCATCAACCATTCTTCCCTACATCCTAAAGCGCATAAACCAATCAACCGCAAAGTATTTGATGTTTACAGGTAAACGTTTTACAGCGCACGAGGCCTATCGTTTTAATTTTGTCGATTTTGTGGTTTCTCAACAGCAGTTAGAGCCCTTGTTGGAATCGATACTTACCGATATCACTAACGCTTCGCCTCAGGGTGTTAGGGAGGTGAAAAATCTTACAAATAAACTAGGCGAAATTTCGAATGCCCATGATATTGCAAATATTACAGCAGCATCAATAGCAAAACTTAAAACTTCCGATGAGGCAAAGGAGGGAATTTCAGCTTTTTTACAAAAGCGTAAACCAAACTGGGAGTAAAGTTGTTAAGAGTATTATAAAAAATATTAGACACCAGTTTGATAAATAATTTTT
>CAZGQZ010000303.1:0-2874 GCA_964527985.1 uncultured Rikenellaceae bacterium
ATGTTCGATGGCAATGCGTTAACCGCTATGGTGTTTTGCCCAAGAAGGCTAATTGAAATACCAAGTGCCGATAGCCCCTCAGTTTGCTCAGAGAGCAAAGTGAAATCGCCTGCGCTTAGCTCAATGCTTTGCGGAAACAGTTCCTGTTGTGCGCTCGATGGCCCCATGGATAGCGATGTGAGGTAGTTCTCGTACAAAATCCTCTCGTGGGCTCGTTTCTGGTCAATAACCATTAACCCCGATTTTACCGAGGTAAGTATATATCGGTTTTTAACCTGAAAAAAGCGTTGTGCTGCATTGGGCACCATTGGCTCTTGCTCGGCATGGGCAAACGACGACTGAGTTACGCGTTCTGCTTGCTGGTCGAATCCTTTGCCCTGCTCTTGTTGATAAAGATCTTGCCAACCTTTTGCGGACCTGTGCCCTTGGTTAGCTTGTTGGTACGATGAGCGGCTCACATAGTCCTTGTCAAATGGATTAAAATCGGGGTTAACCTCCACCTCGGGAGGGCTAACCGGAGCGCTTTTCGGAAAGAAGGGAACATCGATAACCATCTCGGTGTCGAAATCGATGGAAGGAACAACAGCGAATTTCCCCAGCGCTTCTTTAACCGTGGCATTAAGCATTTGCCAAATCATTCGTTCATCCTCAAACTTAATTTCGGTTTTGGTTGGGTGTATGTTTACGTCAATAGCACCGGGGTCAACCTCAAAAAAAATGAAGTAGGCAGGTAAGGATTCGGGAGGTAGTAACTTTTCGTATGCTTTCATTACAGCCTTGTGCAGGTATGGGCTTTTCATGTAACGGTTGTTTACGAAGAAGAACTGTTCGCCTGGGCTTTTCTTAGCGCTATCGGGTTTGCCAATAAACCCTGATATCCTGATAACTGAAGTATTTGTGCTTAGGTCGATAAGGTGATTGCCTAGGTTTTTGCCCATGAGGTGAACAATGCGTTGCTTTATGTTACCCTGCGGAAGCTTGTACACATCGGCACCATTGTGCGACAGGGAGAACGAAACAGCGGGATTTGCCAGTGCAACTCTTTGAAATTCGCTAATAATATGCTTTAGCTCGAGCGATGAGCCCTTAAGGAATTTGCGACGAGCAGGAATATTGAAAAAGAGGTTTTTTACAGCAATCGATGTGCCCTCGGGGCACGCAATGGCTTCGTGCTCTATCACCTCCGATCCGGAAATACGAATTGATGTTCCTAGCTGGTTATTGGCAATTCGGGTTTTCATCTCAACCTCGGCAACGGCGGCTATTGAGGCTAAAGCCTCACCTCTAAATCCCATTGTTTGAATGGCAAACAGGTCGTTGGCCTCCTTAATTTTCGATGTTGCATGTCTTTCAAAGCATAGCCTGGCATCGGTTTCGGACATGCCGCACCCATTGTCAATTATTTGGATTAGCGCTTTCCCTCCATCGCGTATTGAAACCTGAACACTTGTGCTCCCAGCATCAACGGAGTTTTCCATAAGCTCTTTAACAACGGATGCTGGCCGCTGCACAACTTCACCTGCGGCAATTTGGTTTGCAACGGAATCGGGAAGTAGCTGTATTACATCGGGCATATAACCTCTCCTCCTAATAGTAAAATAGGTAGTATGCAATTAGGCAAAGCACAATTAGAATAACAAAAAGCCTAAGGCTTGCTTTGGGTTTGGCACGGCCTTTTATTTTGCCCTCGTAGTGTCGTCTAAATTGCCCTTTTATTAATGAGACTCTTGGCGTTTCATCATCGCTTAAACCCAATTCTTGCTTAAGCTGTTTTTCGCGCTCTTTTATGGCCTCCTTATCGGGATTGTAAAATATTGGCGTGTAGGTAAACTGCTTTGGTTTTGGTGTTCTAAAAAATACTATCCCCATCTCTTGCCCTCCTATTTTATGTTGATACTATGCGTTTTATTTCACTCTGCCAGGATTGTTCTTAACAAATGCACTCCAGCTATTGGCCTTACCGTGACTAACACTGCTACCTTGCTGGTAAAAGTGGCAAACTGCTGCGGCTAGCCCGTCGGTTGCATCAAGTGTTTTTGCATCGAAGTTTTTTATTTTGAGTATGCTCTGAAGCATGGCAGCAACCTGCTCTTTCGATGCGGTACCTTGGCCCGTTATGGCCAATTTTATTTTACGCGGGGCATACTCAAAAATTGGAACCGACCTCGATAGGGCGGCAGCCATAGCCACACCCTGTGCGCGCCCAAGTTTTAGCATGCTCTGAACGTTTTTTCCGAAAAATGGTGCTTCAATGGCAACATCGTCGGGAAGATACTCATCAACAAGCTGCTGTACTCGTTCGTAAATTGCCTTTAGCTTTAGGTAATGATCGCCATATTTTTTAAGCTCGATAATTCCCAAAACCATTAGCTCAATTTCGTTTTTCCCTTTGCAACGTATCACCCCATAGCCCAACACATTGGTTCCGGGGTCTATTCCTAGTATTATCTTTTCGGGCTGATCGCTCAAAACGTGCTAATTTGCAAAATGCTAATTACTGCAAATATAGCAAAATGTAACACAAGGTTAAGTTCTTGTGTGAAGTCAAAATCTCATAAATTTTGCTAAAATAGTGTGCTACCAAGCCCCAATTTCTTGCCTTAATCCCTCTTGTTTGGGTTGAGAGAGTTTCTCGGGGAAAGCAATTTTTTTATGGGCTGATCTTCCGGTTAGGTAGCCTATTGCAGCAGCAAGGCTGGGTTCGTTTATATCGCCAAACGAATAGCTAATGCCATCGCTTGCTTCAATATCAACGGGAATGCCATTGTAGTAATCGCCTTCGGCATTGGCGTTTAAAAAGCGGAAGCATATGGGAACAAACGCCCAGTCGAACGAAGGATGTGTGAAAGAATACATTCCAACGGGTTTTCCGTA
>CAZGQZ010000304.1:0-2871 GCA_964527985.1 uncultured Rikenellaceae bacterium
TTGCCACGCCAGTGCTGAAAGATTACATTAATCGTATTACAAAATCCGATGTAAGAGCAACAATACTATCGGTTCGCAACTTTGTTATTCGTATTATATTTGCCCTTTGGGGCCCATTTTACGGTTGGTATACCGATGCTTTTAGCCTGCAAGGCGCAATTACTATTGCCGGTATGGTTTTCATAATCCTTACAGGGTTTAGCTATTTCTTTTTTATTAGGACAAACTTTCAGAAGAACTAGTTTTAAAGTGAAAATAGCTCTGATTTAATATCAATTTGAACAGTTTTCCTTTCATTTTCATAAATTACCTCAATTTTATTTGCAAAGTCTAATTCATATAGCTTACCTTTGCAAAGTAATCACTTTTAGGGGTGCCTTAATACAACGGGCTGAGATCACACCCTTGGAACCTGATTCGGGTAGTACCGACGAAGGGAAAAAGAGTCATTCTTAATTCAACCTTTACGTATTAAACCCCTTTTACTGGTTGTTTGGCTTCGTCTAGGCCAATGCAGAAAGTGCACGCTGCAGTTTAGCCTTACGATGTTAAGCAAGAATTTTAAAACCATTAAAAGGCTTAGTAAAATGAAAAAGATTTTGTTTTTGCTGTTTTGCACACAGCTGGCTTTATTTACAATTGCTTCACCTACCGAATCCGAAGGGATAATTCGCATTACAGGAAAAGTACTCGATACAGATGGAAACCCGTTAGTTGGTGCGGTTGTTGTTGTTGAGAATTCACTGCTAGGTGCTTCTACCTCAGTAAATGGAAACTACACCTTAAATCTTCGCAGGCAAGGTGAGTATAGCGTTACTGCTTCGTTTATGGGTTTTGCAAAGGAAACTGTAACCATTACAATTACCGATGATGTTGTTTTAGACTTTACCCTTGACCAACAGAGTATAATGGGCGAGGAGGTAGTTGTTAGCGCAACAAGGGCTAGTAATAAGATGCCAATTGCCAAAACAACGCTTAACGCAAATGATTTGGAGGAGCGCAATACTGGTGCCGATATTCCTTACCTTTTAGAGACTATTCCCTCGGTTGTTGCGGTTTCCGAATCTGGAACAGGCATTGGCAATACCTCTTTTCGTATTCGGGGTACCGATGTTTCGCGAATAAACGTTACGGTAAATGGTATCCCGTTAAACGATCCTGAATCGCAGGGTGTATACTGGGTAAACATGCCCGATTTCGCAAATTCTGTTGATAACATTCAGGTTCAGCGAGGGGTTGGCACATCAACACAGGGAGCGGGTGCCTTTGGTGCGTCGGTTAATTTTCAAACCCGAACTTTTAACCCAACACCATTTGCCGCTAGCGAATTACAGTATGGCTCGTTTAACATGCAAAAAATTGCCGTAAAGGCAGGTTCGGGCTTGCTAAACGAAAAGTTTAGCTTCGAAACCCGATTTACAAAGTTAACCTCCGATGGGTATATCGATCGCGGATGGTCCGATCATCAATCGCTTTTTGCAACTGGTGCATGGCATAGCACCAATAGCATACTTAGGTTTAACTTTATCCATGGAGATCAGCATACAGGTATAACCTGGGAGGGAACGCCCAGCTATATGCTTGAGACCAACAGGCGATACAATCCTGCTGGACTCATTGGGGTTGATGAGCAGGGAAAAGAGCATTTTTACGATAACGAGTCGGATAACTACATTCAGAATCACTATCACCTAATTTTTAGCCATAGCTTTAACCCAAATTTATCGTTAAATATTGCTACCTTTCTAATTACGGGTAATGGATTCTACGAGCAATACAAAGGCGATAAGAAGCTATCGAGTTACGGACTTGACCCCATCGAAATTGGCGATACTACGATTACGCATACCGATTTGGTTCGGCAAAAATGGTTAAACAATTACCTATTGGGAACAACTTATGCCATTGAGTACAGAGCCAACAGGCTAACAACTACTTTTGGAGGGGGCTTTAACCATTACAATAACGATCACTTTGGTAATTTGCTTTGGACTAGCATTAATGCTGGTATACCCAAAGGTTATGAATGGTACCGAAATAATGGAATTAAAAACGATTTCAACATCTACTCAAAATCAACCTATGAGGTTATTGAAAACCTTACCCTTTTTGCCGATTTGCAGTATCGCACCATTGGGTACGAGCTATCTGGGTTCGATGATGATTTAGCATCGCTCGATCAAGAGCATAGCTGGAAGTTCTTTAACCCCAAGGCAGGTCTTTTTTACCAGATATCGCCAGCACAAGAGGTTTTTGCCTCGGTTAGTGTTGCACATCGCGAACCCTCACGAGCCGATATTAAGGATGCCATGAAGTGGGGTAACAGCCAAACTCCAAAGGAGGAGCGATTGGTGGATTATGAGGTTGGTTACGGTATTAAATCGCAGCTTTTTGCGCTGGGCGTTAACCTTTACTATATGGACTACACCGACCAGCTTGTGCTTACGGGTAAACTAAGCGATGTAGGCTATCCGCTAATGACAAACGTGGAGAAAAGCTACCGAGCAGGAGTTGAAATTACCGCTGCATTAATGCCTATAGATTGGTTGCGTTGGGATGCCAACCTTGCGCTAAGCAAGAATAGGATAGTCGATTTTGTTGAGTATGTTGATATTTACAATTCAGATTGGGATCTTGTTGGACAGCTCGTAAAAGATCCAGTTGATACCGATATTTCATTCTCACCATCAATGGTAGCCTCAAGCATTTTTTCTATTAAGCCGATAGATGACTTAAATATTGCCTTAACATCAAAATATGTTAGCTCGCAGTATATTGATAACACGAGCAGTAAGGAGCGCAAGCTTGATGCATATTTTGTGAATAACCTAAAGGTTGGCTATTCGCTTGGCTTAAAGGGGACTAAAGCCA
>CAZGQZ010000305.1:0-2871 GCA_964527985.1 uncultured Rikenellaceae bacterium
TATAATACTTAATAGTTGTTTTTAATAGAAAAGGCGCAGCGATGCGCCTTTTTTTATTAGAGTCTCAGGGATTGTTGAGGGATAAAATATTTGCATTTGCTAAATGCAACTTTTCTTTGAGGATAAAAAAAGCAAAAAATAACTCCACTACAACTTATCGTCGCTTACCTCAATGCGGATTTGGTGGATGAGCATTTTATCGTTTTCCGATTTTAGGAAAACTGAAATTCGGTAATTCTCGGTTGAGGTTACCAGTATTCCAATGGCAAAACTGGTTGAACCTTTGGTTCCCTGATGGTTAACCTTGAACGAGGTGGGTTTGTTTTTTGTGAAGAAATCTTTCAAAAGTAACTCAGCCTGAGCCTTGCTGTAAACATTCTCTTCACCCAAAATTTCCATCTCAACCGTAGGGTTGAAAAGGGTTGCAAGTTCACTGGCATTGCCCTGCTTTAATGTTTGCGAAATTTTCTTAATAGGATCTTGTTGATCGGTATTTTGTGTTAGTGCAACAGTTATCATCATAAAGAATACTGCAATAAATGCTGTAAGCCTTCTTCTTCTCATACTAATTATATTTTCAATCATGATTAATCCTTTTGGTTCAACAAAATTTAGACCAATTTACATGCCACGCAATGTTATTAATACGTAAAATTAACCCATAATAAGATGAAATGCAAACCTATGGTTGGCAAAATTCCACATTTTAACTTATTTTGCTTTTTATTCATATAATTGTAGATCAATGAAAATTACGTTGCTTGTTGTTGGGAAAACCGATGCAGAATACCTAATGAAAGGAGTATCGGTTTACGAGAAAAGGTTGAAGAATTACATAAATTTTGAGGTTAAAGTTATTCCTGATATTAAAAACACTCGAAATTTAACTCCACAACAGCAATCGGTGCTCGAGGGCGAGCAAATTTTATTGAAAGTTAGTAAGCCTGCCGATACAATTCTTCTTGATGAGAAGGGAAAACAGCCAACATCAAAAGAATTTGCCGAGCTAATTGAGAAAAGAATGGTGTCGGGGATAAAGGAGCTAACCTTTGTGGTTGGCGGTCCGTATGGTTTTTCGCCCGAGGTTCGTTCAAAAATTTCCAGCTCAATTTCGCTCTCGCGATTAACATTTTCGCACCAAATGGTGCGACTGGTTTTTACCGAGCAGCTTTACCGAGCATTTACAATTATTAGGGGAGAACCCTACCATCACGAGTAGTTTCGGATTGATGCTTTTTGTTGAGAAGAAATAGAATGTAGTAAATAATAGTTTTGGGAAGAACAAAAAAGAATGGCTAGTTTACTACTCTTTTCATTGAATATCCTTCTGAGAAACTGTCAAAAAAAATCGTAAACTGTTAATAATAAAAAGAGTAATAGTTTTACTGCTTGCAATGAAATCAAGATACTTTCTAGAATTCAATTAAGATGTACGAGAAACCTGTGTGGCTCAATTTTTGTTGCATACCTGTGCTAGTTAATATTGAATTTACTATGTTTGTCTGGTAGATATTCCTACTACAAATAATTTAATAGTGTGAAGAAACGAAGATTAATATTTCTTGCGATTGCTTTTGCAACAATTTCGTTGGCTTCATTCGTTCTGCTTGGGTTTGTTCCTGATATTGTAACCAGAAAACTTTCTGTTCCTCCTCCCTTAACTGATGTTCAAACCATTCTTGCTGAGCGCACAAAGTATGGGCTCGACCAAACTTCTGCCTTTATGGAGCAGGCTTTGGAAGGGAAACTAAACCAGTCCTTTGCCGGTTTAAGCACAACCGTTGGGAAAGAACTTAACGAGCAGGGGTTAGCAATTTTCATTTTTCAGGATGATGAACTTTCCTTCTGGACAGAAAATATTGATGTTTCATCGGTTCCTGAGGAATCGGTTAAGCTAGTTTTTGTTCAGAACACTTGGTGTATTTCGTACTGGTTGTCGGGCGAAAATGTAAAAGGGTTGCTGCTGGTTAAAGTGAAGTACGACTATCCCTACCAGAATCAGTTTCTTAAAAATCAGTACCATAGTTCCCTTTCGTTCTTGAAGGATTTCAGGATTTCTCCCATAGCCCTGCGAGGAGCATTTCCGGTTACAATTTTTAACAACACGGTTTTTTACCTTAACCACATACCCCAGTTTTTTGAGGAAGAGTGCAATGGTTTTTCGGCTATACTTTCGTGGACTGGATTTCTTTCGCTTCTATTAGCAGTATATATATTATTCTGGATTCCTTTCTTCCGAAAGTACGGAATTTTTAGCACCCTGCTTTTGATTATTGTAATGGGAGTTGCACGGCTTTCAACCCTACACTGGCAGTTTCTGCCACAGGCAGAATGGAAACTTTTTAGTCCCGAAATTTTTGCATATTCATGGATTTATCCATCGTTGGGCGATTTTCTGGTTAACTCGCTTATTATTTTTGCAATTGCTAGCTACGTTTACCGCAACTTCTCGTTCGGTTTCTTCAAAATTAGCGGATTTGCCTATAAATTGCTGGTAGTTTTTTTAGGAGCAGTAAACTTTGCGCTAATATTTTATACCGATCATCTTTTCTCCACCCTAATTCTAAACTCCACCATTGTTCTGGAGGCATACCAAATTTTCAACTTAAGTTTATTTTCGTTAATTGGGTACCTTTCCATTTCACTTTGGTTTGCTTCGGTTACGCTAATTGTTCATGGTAGTATCAACCAGCTTATTCGTTGTAAACTCTCAAATTTACTATTGCTTCAGCTGGTTTCGTTCGTTATTGTTTTTACACTCTTTTACTTTCTTAGTTTAACTCCCTCGTACTACGCAATTGTACTTGCTGTTGCAATAGTATTTACAATGTTCACTTTTTTTTACAAGTCAAAAGGGTTTGCTTCTGGTTT
>CAZGQZ010000306.1:0-2831 GCA_964527985.1 uncultured Rikenellaceae bacterium
TCCGGTCGCATTCAAGGACGATGAACTAGGGCTCATTCGGCTCAGGGCCTTCGGGCGTTTTTGAAAGTTTGCTCAAATCCTAAGAACTTAAGCGATGAAAGGTTTACGCTTGGGTGGAAACGAAGTCCGCCTTTGTATGGGCCAATGGCTCCGTTAAACTGAACACGGTAGCCAATATTCACGTGAATATTGCCTTCGTCGTCAGCCCATGGCACCTTAAATATGAAAACGCGATCGGGCTCAACAATGCGCTCGATAATTTTATGTGCTTCGAATTTGGGGTTCTGGTTGTAGATTTCCTCAACCGATTCAAGAACCTCATGAACTGCTTGTAAGAATTCCTTCTCGCCGGGGTGCTT
The DNA here is from genome assembly GCA_964527985.1 of uncultured Rikenellaceae bacterium. Taxonomy (GTDB): domain Bacteria; phylum Bacteroidota; class Bacteroidia; order Bacteroidales; family Tenuifilaceae; genus Perlabentimonas. The sequence continues at coordinate 360 of CAZGQZ010000306.1, forward strand.
TTTCTCAAGCTCGGCCATTAGCTTTTTTACATCCATGTTTGAAACAATTTAAGTGGTTATAACAAGGTAAACTTATTAGTAATTGTTGGGTGTTTTCACCCGTTAGTTAACAGGGGTAAATTTCATCTTAAAAAACGAATATTCAAAGGAAATATACTGTATAAAAACATGATATTAAACAGGTTTAAACCGCCCAGTTCAATCGTTGTCGTCGGAGATTTCAAAATCGATTTCCCTACCCGGGATAAACACAATACCTTTGTTGTTCTTCCCATCAATATGAATATGCATTGGCTCGTTAAAACTTACACACCTAAGGTGTGCCGTTTCGTAGGCAGCAGGCTGCTCTTCTAGGTACTCAATATTAAAAATACCATCATCAATAAATGGATTTATGGTGAGGTAGCCAACCCTAAACGAGGTAAGGTTTTGGAAAAAGTGGGTACCCTGACTGGGGTCGATCCTATAGTCATCTAACCCAGACTCGACAATAACCCTTGCCTCGGAAATTTGCGACCATTTTATGGGTATACCCAACCACGGATCGCTACTACCCCAGCGGCCTGGTCCAACTAAAACGTAGTTACGCTTCTTCTCCATAAAGTAAGCATTTACCTTTTCAACCTCTTTAGCTATCGCCTCTGTATTGGCAGAATCGAACTTGCTTGGAACTACGTAAACAAAATCGTATATGTTGCAAATTTGACCGTGCCCCAGAGCCGATTCGGAGAAAATTAGGGCGTCGTTGGTATCAACCTTTTCCCACGGAAAGTAATCGGTTTGCTCATTCTCAACAATTGGTCGAATTTGTAAGAAGTTGAATATAGCCGGCATTCCCTTTGGCACATTAAGGTTTGCTGCAAACTCAATTTCAACTGGGCAATTCATTTCTTTTTGTCCAATTTCCAATAAATCGCGAAGAATTTCGGCCAATGGGAACGAGTTATACTTTAGGATATTGGCAAAAGTGACCAGCTTTTTCCCTTCGCCAAATGCGCCATCGTTTATGGTTTGATCCTGAAAGCTAAAGGTTGAAACCACATGGTTAAAATCGGGGATTCCGTTTGCTTCGTCAATTGGGAAACACTTAATATTTATACCATCGTCAATTGATGGTGTGAAATTTTTCGGATCCATATCGAGCGCATAAAACACCTTTTGGGTTTGCTTTAGCGCCATGTCGGGCTGCGAAATTTGCAGAATTTTCTTTGGGTATCGTGGTGAAAACCGGAGAGAAACACCTCCATCGACAATTAGCTTGCCCAAACCAAAGCCAACCGTGGCAATTCCGTGCTCAGCTTTTTCGGAGCCAATTGGGTAAAAATTAATTGACCGAGCAACTCCCGACAGGGTAGGCAAAAAAATGCCGTTATGCTCGTTTCCGCAAACCTCTTGCAGGATTATCCCCATCTTCTCCTCATCAATAACATTGCTGGTTGCCGCCATGTATGCCTTACTTGCCCTGAAAAAAACCGATGCATAAACGCTCTTAATTGCCTGTTTTAGCATGTTAAGCATCTGTTCTTTATCGTCGACATTTGGTACCATGTAGGTTGAGTAAATCCCTGCAAAGGGCTGATAGTGGGAGTCCTCTAGTTTACTTGACGATCGCACAGCAATTGGGTGCTTCATAATATCAACCATTACCTCCAAATCGTCGATTAGCCTTTGCGGAAGGATTGCCTCAATAAAATGCTTTAGAATTTGCTCATCGGGAGTATCTGAAACACCAATTTTAAAAAGGTTATTGGCCTCAATAAACTCATCGTAAAACTCAGTGCTTATAACCACTGTACGAGGGATAGCAACCACAACATTGGGATACTTGTTGTAGATATGATTATCCTTAATTAGCGTATTTATAAAAGCCAATCCCCTTGCCTTGCCACCAATTGAGCCATTGCCTATGCGAGAGAAAAACTTATACTCGTCGAATCGTTTACGATCGAACATGGCTATTACGCCTCTATTCTTGCTCATTCGGTATGCCGATATGGCTTGAAACAGGAATCGACGAGCATCGTCGAGGCTATCGAAATCGCGAATTGAGAGCGGTTTAAAAAGCTGCCCGATAACAAATAGGGCTCGCGCATTCAACCATTTAGAAAGGTTATCGCGCTCGGAGTGGTACTCAAGCGACTCGTTGGGTACTTCGATGATTAGCTTTTGAAGCGCAGACAGATCTTCGGCTCGCGAAATCTCTTCTCCAGTTTTGGGATCGTAAAAGATAAAATCGCCAAACCCAAAATGACTAATTATATAATCGCGTAGCTGCAAATTATAGCTTTGCGAGTACTTATGCAGAAACCCAGCCCCTATGCTATTTGCATGAACGTTATTGCTTTCATCGGAGCTCTGGAGCAAAAAGGGCATATTTGGATCATCTTGCCTAATCTCTTCGCAAAGCTGGAGCCCCAACTTTTTCTCCTGATCGCGTCGCTGGTTAACCTTAAAGCTTACATCGGATATTAC
>CAZGQZ010000307.1:0-2807 GCA_964527985.1 uncultured Rikenellaceae bacterium
TATCCCAGCTCGATGAGTTGGCAGCTATCCAATGCAGGTTTGCAAAGGTAGCAATTTCATAGGGGTCGGTTACTGTTCCTGTTCCTGTTGAAGGAGCCGTTTGCGCTTGAACACTGTTTGTAAACAAAAAAGCGCCAGTAATTAAAATTAAAAATGTGAAGTATAGTTTTCTCATGGCTTTGAGTATTTATCTTTTCAAAAAATGGCTAAATAAATTACAAGGTAAAAAACAAACCGCGAAGTTACAAACAAAAAAACAGTATTTATTGTTTATCAGTTTTTTTGAACACAAAAACAGTGCCTATTGTATTTAAAAAAATGCTTTGTTTTAAACTATTACGAAAAACAGAGGTATTGGTTTCCAAAACTTTAAAAAAGTTTACCAAACCCTTCTTTTTATAGATTAAAGCTGGAATTAGCCTGTTTTAAACTTGAAACGTTAAATTAAATTGGTAAATTGAACAAATGATTAATTTATTTGATTAATAGTGTACAATAAGTGATTAAGTTGCCTATTTACACAAAACAAATTGACAATTAAATACGTATACAAATAATAATTAACAAAAAATTGCAAACTTGTAATACCTTTGCAGGTTTAAAAAAAGTAGCCATGTACAAGAGGTGCACAGGGTTAAGGGTGATGTTGCTTATGGCTTCACTTTTAACATATTCAGGTTTAGTTTTGGGACAAAACTTCCTGACAGAATCGTTCGATAACGAAACGTTCCCTCCAACAGGATGGACACAGGAGCAGGTTTCGGGAACAGGATTATGGGACAGGCAAACCGTGGGTGGAAACCCCTACTGCTTGCCAAATTCGGGTGCTGGAATGATTCGCTATAACAGCTTCAGCTACTCGGCAAACACCAGCGCTGTAATTATATCGCCTGCTGTTGACTTGTCAGAAACAACCGGATACCGTTTCCAATTCTGGATGTACCGCGACAACGGAATAACCTCAAAGCTCGATGCTGTTGATTTTTACATAAACACATCTAAATCCCTGTCGGGAGCATATTTAATGGGAACCATTAACCGTCCGATTACTGCTACTCCCATTGAATCAGGAAATGGATGGTATAAATACGAATTTGAAATACCCCCGGCATACAATGGCACAGGAAACTACATTCTGCTTAAAGCCACCAGCATGTACGGAATGAACATTTTTATTGACGATGTGAGGGTTTACGTTCCGGTTGCAGCCAATGGAATTCCTGCTAATTTTAGCGCAAATGAGATTTCCCAAACCAGCATAAAAGTTAGCTGGACAGATAATTCAACCAATGAATTAGGCTTTAGAATATACACATCAACCGACGGGGAAAACTACACACAGTATGGTAACGATATTCTTTCAACCACAACCTCCGAAACAGGGGAAGTTTACTCGCAAACACTAACTGGATTGATTCCCGGCACAACTTACTACTTTAAAATTTCAGCATTTGTAGATACCGATTCCGACTTCTTAACTGGCACTGCCACAACCAATCCTCCTGACGAAATCAGATCGGTTGTTTCCGGAAATTGGAATGAAACAACAACATGGGATTCGGAAACTATTCCAACTGCCGTTGATAATGTTATTGTCGAAGATGGGCATTCCGTAACGCTTAATGCTGATGGTTTTTTTAATAGCTTAACAGTTAATGGCACGCTACAGTTTCAGGCATTTAGTTTAAGTGGAGTAGAGATTAGCATTCACGAAACTGGGTCGGTAATTGTAGCCGATGGAAGTTCAGCAAACCTCTCTGTAACAGGAGATATCTCAAACACCGGAACTTTTGATTTTTATATTTCGGATGTTATAAATGGTGAAATTACATTTACAGGAACCCGCTCACAAACATTTAACGCTAATGGAACTACGAATATTGGAACTGTTAACGTTGATAAAGGAAATTCCTTCAATTACATTGCTGAAATAATAGCAAATAGTTCATTTTCAATAAAGAGTGGTGCTACTTCAAACTTTCTCAATCTGTACAACGGAACATTAAAGGTATCGGGCACAGCAACGGTAAACAACAACGTTTTCCAGAGCGGAGGTTACACTATTCCATCTTCAGCAGGAATTTGGCTTAACAACCCCAATTTTACGGTTCTCGGTCAAAGTGCCTCGGCCACAAATGCAGGTTTGTTTAGGCTCACAAGCGGAAGTTATAGCGTTGGTACTAGTGCCAATAATTCATTCAGTGGTGGAGTTGGTTCTGTTTTTATCATAGAAGGAGGAACCCTGAATGTCGCCAGCCGATTTGCTACTTCTAATGCTGTTTCATTTACTATGAGCGGAGGTACAATTAATCTGAACTCTAGCGTTAACTCCTCCTCAAATACGGCAACCTTTGGCTTGTCGTCAACTTCAAATACAGTAACTATTTCAGGAGGAACTATAAACTTAATAAATCCCAGTACTGCTACTTTACCAATTGATTACAATGTACAAGGAGCAAACGTTAACATAACTGGAGGCACTTTGAATATTGGTAACGAATCAACATTATCGCCATATACTTTCAGAATTCAGGGAAATACACCCAGCATTAATATCGATAACACTATTAATCCCAAAACCGTTCTCTTAAATGGAATTACTAATGTTTTTGGAGATATTACCCTCAATAGCGGAACTACACTAAACGCTCAATCTTATAACATCCTTTTAATTGGGAATACTAGTTATCCAGGAAATATTCAGAATAACGGATTAATTACAAATTCTTCTGCAACAGGTACTAACCGTTTACTTTTCGTTGGAAACCATGGTTCTCAATCTCTATCGGGTACAGGAACTATTGGAG
>CAZGQZ010000308.1:0-2704 GCA_964527985.1 uncultured Rikenellaceae bacterium
TTTATCAACCCACATTATGGGAGGATTCGACAGGGAATTTGCAAAACAGGCGTTGCCAATGCCCGAGGGTTACATTCCTGTTGCGGCCATAGCGGTTGGTTACAAGGGAAACTTTGACGATTTAAGTGCAGCAAATAAGAATAGGGCAAATGCTCCAAGAGTGAGGAAAAATATTGACGAAATTGCTGTTGAAATAAAATAGTAAGTTGGATTAACTTTCTTGTTACTCCTCGTCATTCAATTTGTGTGGAATAGAAATTGAGAATCGCGAACCTTTATCAGGTTCGCTCTCCACCCAAATTTTACCATCGTGGGCTTCTACAAAATCCTTGCAGAGCATAAGCCCAAGTCCAGTACCTTTCTCTCCAGCTGTACCCGAAGTGGTTACACCGGCTTCGCCGGTAAAAAGTTTCTCCTTTACATGGTGTGGAATTCCCACGCCATTGTCCTCAACGCTAATTATTGTTTCTCCGTTCGAGGCTTCTGCAGAAACAATCACTTCACCACCCTTCCTGCTAAATTTCACAGCATTTGAAATGAGGTTCCGAACAATGGTTTTAATCATGTTCGAATCGGCAGTTAGGTATAAATCCTCGTGGATTTTGGTTTTTATTGTAACCTTTTTTTCAGCTGCGGTATTCACCACAAAGTAAATCTCATCGGTCACGAGCTTGTACAATTTCTGTTCGGTTGGGATGAAAGTAATGGTTCGGGTTTGCAGGCGCGACCATTGCAGTAAATTATCCAGCAACATGTTGCTGCGCATGGCGTTATCATGAATTATGCGAAGGAAGGAAATTATTTCATCCTTGGTGTACGAATCGAAACGGGAAATAATAATTTCGGAGTAACCCGAAACAGAATTTAGCGGGTTCTTTAAATCGTGAGCGATAACAGAAATTAGCTTATCCTTAATTTGGTTGGTAGCTTCCAGTTCAGTTTTCTTCTCGTTAATTGAGTTTGCCTTCTGCTCAATATCCTCTTTTTGAGAAGTTATTTCGTTGTTTAGCTGCGAAAGTTTAAGGTTTGCATCCTTGAGCTTACGGTTAAACAGAAATATTATGGTTGCCAAGCCAAGTATAAGCACAATAAACCCAATTGAAAGCAGAAGAAAGTAGCTTTGCATTTTAATTTTTTGTGTGCTTGCACTTTGTTCAATGCGCAGCATTTCGTTCTCTTTCTCCTTGGCTTCGAGTTCGAACACAGTTTGAAGATGACCAAGAACCTCTGCCTTTTCAATACTGAAAAGACTATCCTTAAGCCTGTTGGCCATTTTTAGGTAGCTTGTTGCTTCGGGAAACTTATTGCGAATTTCGTATATTTTTGCCAGTAAAACTGCCGAATTCTTCTCCTCGCTAACCGATTCAATTTCCTGTGCCAGGATTAAACTCTTCAATGCGTAATTGGTTGCTTTCTCAACATCACCCAAATCAAGGTAGTCCTCGGCAATATACCTAAGAGTGTTTACGGTTCCATACTTATCGTCGAATTTTTGGCCGGTTTCTAGGGCTTTAAAATGATACTCAAGCCCTTTGTTGAAATTGCCAATTCGTCGGTACACATTTCCAATGTTGCTTTGGCTTGCGCCAACGCCTCTATCGTCGTTATCCTCTTGATTTACGGCTAGTGCTTTATAGAAATTTTCAAGCGCTTTGTCGAGTTTTCCTTCCCGGAAATATATCCAGCCAATATTGTTCAGCAATATTCCGAGATTGGTTTTGTAACCGGTTTCGTTTCGAATTTCCAACGCTTTTTCGTAGAACTCAAGCGCTTTCTTATCGTTTCCCATTTCAGCAAAAACAAAACCAATGGCGTTATACGTGGAAGACAACCCGTTTAAATCTTTAATACTTTCGCGAATAACGGATGCCTCCATCAGGTCACTTAAACCAGTGTCGAACTTGCCCAATACAGCCTTTGCAATTCCCCTGTTATGAATGGCCGAAGCGTTCCCTTTTGGGTAATCGATACTTTTTGAAAGGTTATAAGCGTGAACCGCATACTCGAGCGAAAGCCGTGGATTGGTTCGGCGAAATGTGTAGGAAAGGTTGTTTAGCGAATCGATTCTTGAAATAATAAGAGAATCGGCCAGAATGCTATTTGCTTCAATAGAACTGCTGGCAATTAAAAAGATTAGTATTGACTGTAATACTCTTTTCAAAGCTTCTCTTGTTTGGGTGTTACTCAAAAATAGCAAAAAAAAGCAGAGTTACAAACATTATTTTTTCCACAATGGTTTTATCTATGTTTTTGAACTAAAAACCTTTAACTTTCTGAATCCCTAGCATGTTTACCATCCACCTTGGCAGAGGTTTCTCGGGGTTCCGTTTCTTCAAGTTTAAGTAAATTCCAAACTTTTTAAGGATTGGGACTTTATGAGTTTCAACAAATTCAATGAGCGTACCATCGGGGTCTTCAATGTAAGAGAAGTGTCCGGCGGCTTCGCCCATATCGAAACTTCCAGCTTGATTATGTTTTACGTTTGAGTTAACAGTGAAAGGGAAACCCTTCTCGTTACACTCTTTCTCTAGGTCGCTCATGTTGCTTATGTCGAAGCAAAGATGAATGAAACCTAGATCGCCCCAGAACCTGTTTTCAAAAATTTTCTTGGGTTCCTCTCCCTCAATAGCTTGTACAATTTCAATTTGAGCATTTCCCAACAGGTTGCTGAAAGCACCTTTGCGAGGCTGTGAATGCGTGAGAA
>CAZGQZ010000309.1:0-2701 GCA_964527985.1 uncultured Rikenellaceae bacterium
CATATTGGCGTAATTGATGAGTTGGAAAGAAGAGGGTATGATATTGTTTCGCTGTCGGGTAGCTCAATGGGAGCCCTAGTGGGTGGAATGTATGCTGCTGGCACACTTAACGAGTTTAAAAAATGGGTTACAAAGCTTAGCCGCATGGATGTGCTTAGGCTCGTTGATTTTACACTTGGGTCGAGAGGTTTTGTTAAGGGCGAACGCATTTTCGATGAGATGCAAACAAAAGGATTTATTCCAAATGTAAACATTGAAGATTTGCCCAAACCAATGGTAATCCTTGCAACAGATATTATAAATAATAAGGAGTTGGTATTTAACAAAGGGAATTTGGCAAAAGCCATAAGGGCATCAATTTCAATTCCTAACGTTATTACTCCTGTTGTAGTGGAAAACGGTTTGTGGGTTGATGGTGGAGTGTTAAACCCATTACCAATAAAGCATCTTAAAAAAAATGGGGCTGATATTGTTGGTGCTGTTGACACAAACGCACTTATTCCATATACTAAGCCTAAACTTCAAGAGGACCATACCGATGGTACCGAAGAGGAGAAATCGGTATTCGATCAGCTAAAGGAAAAATGGTACGAGTTTTTTGAAGGCGACGAGAAGAAAAAACTGCATAAAGATAATAAGCTAGGCTATTTCGACCTGCTATACCGAGTGCTTCAGGTAATGATGAATAACATGACCCAAAAAGCCTTAGCCGAAACACCACCCGATTTTCTTGTGCAAACCTCGAAGGATGCTTGCGGCGTTTTTGAGTTCTATAGGGCAAAAGAGCTAATTGAACTTGGCCAGAAGGCCTGTGCCGAAGCCCTCGATAAGGCTAAGCTATAACCCTTTTTGCCGAACGGCTTCGTACATCATGAGTCCGGCAGCAACTGAAACGTTTAGCGAACCCACTTTCCCGTGAATAGGTATTGAGATTAGCTCATCGGCAACTCTTAGGGCGCTTTCTGAAATTCCCTTATCTTCTGAGCCCATAATAATTGCCACTGGTGGCTTTAGGTTGGCACTGGTAAAGGGTGTTTGCGATTTTTCGGTTGCTGCAACAACTCTAATGCCCGATAGCTTAAGGAATGCAATGGTCGACTTAAGGCTATTTACCCTGCAAATGGGCATGTGCAGTAGTGCTCCTGCCGAGGTTTTAACCGCATCGGAGCTAATGCGAGCCGAACCTTTAATGGGAAAAACAACAGCATGCGCCCCAGCGCATTCGGCTGTACGCACAATGGCTCCGAAGTTCCGAACATCGGTTACGCTGTCGAGCATAACTATGAAAGGATTTTCCCCTTTCTCCCAAATTTGGGCAACTACCTCTTCGAGTGGAGCAAAATCAATGGGCGAGAGAAGCGCAACCACTCCCTGATGGTTTTTGTTGCCGAACTGGGCAAATTTTTCGGCTGGCACAAACTGTGGCGACAGGCCATTGGTTCTGAGCAAATCCATTAGCTCTTGCGAAAGCTCGCCGCTTAGCCCCTTTTTTACCATTACCTTATCGAGCTGTTTGCCCGAGTGTATGGCTTCCATTACAGCTCTAATGCCGTAAATTGTATCGGTTGTGTTGTGCCTCATTTTGTTATTGATGTTAATGTATAGGTTTTTTTTTGGCTGTGTTCTGTGTAAAGAAAGTATAAAGATGGGAAACATTTCCCAGACAATTTCCTGTTATAATGAGAGTTGATTAGCTTTGCTTAACTATAAAGTTCTTCTTTCTCTCAAAAAAATAAATGGTTCAAATGTAGCTACTCCTCCTGTAAAATTTCCATTTCGTAGTGTAGCTGCTCCCATTTATGCATGGTATTGCTAAGCTTTTGCTTAAGCTCTTCGTATTCGTTATAGAAATTTCGATCAATGGTAGCTTCCACTTCATCGGGGTTGCTTAATATGGCGTCTTTTTGGGCAATTTGCAATTCAATTTGCTCTATCTCCTTTTCAATTTTTGCAATTTGCGAGGCCACTTTTCTTCTAATCTTTTCCTGTTCTTTCTTGTTTAGCCATTGTTTCTTTCCTTCAGAAATATTTTCGGCACTTGATTCGCTTTTTGCTTCGGCTTTTTTGGTTTCGAGCTCCTTTAAGTTTTCTAATTTTCTTCTTTCCAAAAATTCATAAATACCCCCAATATGCTCTTTTACTGAGCCATCCCTAAATTCGTATACCTTGGATACTAGTCCGCTTAGGAAGTCTCTATCGTGCGAAACAATTATGGCAGTTCCCTTAAAGCTTAGCAGGGCATTTTTAAGGATGTCTTTTGAGCGCATATCGAGATGATTAGTGGGCTCATCGAGTACAAGCAGATTGTATGGTTGTAGCATAAGCTTAACCATTGCCAAACGGTTGCGTTCGCCACCTGATAGCACAGCAACTTTTTTATCAACATCCTCACCTCGGAAGAGGAAAGCACCTAGTATATCGCGAATTTTTGAGCGGATATCGCCAACGGCCACTCGGTCAATTGTTTCAAGAACAGTGTGGTTTGGGTTCATCAGCTCGTCCTGATTCTGAGCAAAATAGCCGATGCTTACATTATGTCCAATTTTTAGCGTTCCATCAAAGCTTAAGTCGCCAACAATAATTCGGCTAAGGGTAGTTTTCCCTTCACCGTTTCGTCCAACAAAGGCCACTTTTTCACCTCTAATAATATAGAGGTTTGCTTTGCTAAATACTGGATTACTGCCGTAGTTTTTAGAAATGT
>CAZGQZ010000310.1:0-2671 GCA_964527985.1 uncultured Rikenellaceae bacterium
GATAGGGTGCTTATGATTGGTCTTTGTAGCTTTTTGCTTTGGGGTCCTTTTCGCGAGCGTTTTACAATTCAGTGGTTTGCCTATGCGCAAACAGCTGCCTATGCCGCTACCGCTCTACTGGCTTTTTTGTTGGTGGTTAGGCGTACAGCATTTTTTAAGCTTAGGTTTGATAGGGCATTCATTATTTCAATAGTTAGGCAAAGCTATCCTTATGCCATACTCGTTTTGCTTATGTCGTTTTACTATAGGATAGATAGCGTTATGCTGGAGCGAATGCTCCCCGATGGAGCTGTTCAATCGGGTATATACGCTCAGGCGTTTAGACTGCTCGATGCTGCCAGTATGCTGCCCTTTTTATTCTCAACTTTGCTTTTACCATTGTTTTCAAAGATGATTAAGAATAATGAGGATGTTAGGCCATTGCTGGGCTTTGCCTTTCGGTTACTATTAACAGTTGCATTAGCAGCCTCGGTGGCTTGTGTTGCATATCGAAATCAGATTATGGACTTACTTTACCATTCACACTCTGCTGAATCGTCAGTTGTGTTAGCAATCCAAATGGTATCGTTCGTGTTTATATCATTCGTTTACATTTTCGGAACCCTACTCACCGCCAATGGGAACCTTAGGCATTTAAACCTAATTTCAATTTTTGGTGTTTCTCTTAATGTTTTGCTTAACCTATTACTCATACCTAGGTACACGGTTGTGGGAGCAGCAATTGCTAGCTTGGCCACACAGCTATCAATGGGTGTTTTACAGGCAATGTTATCATGTAGGGTTTTTAGGGTTAAGGTAAGCCCGAAGGGCGCTTTGCAGCTAGCTCTATTTGTTTTATTCTCTATAGGTGCATCGCTAATTGTGGTGCATAAGGCAAATAGTTGGGTTTTGGGTTTTGCAATAATTATAGCCTCAGTTGCAATTGTTTCATTTACAATGCGTGTAGTTCGCATTAAAGAGATTTTTTTACTATTAGTAGGGTTCGAAAAGTAGATTCGTCACTTGTTTTTTCGTCGCTTTTTTTTTCGTAGATTTGATTTATAAAAACAAAATTTTACCTTTAAGGCCAAGATTGATAACTCGATAATGTTTACCCATGGGAATCCTAATTGATAAAACAGCTGATTGTCCATACGTTAACTTTAGTGAGCAGGGTTTACTAGAGATAGAAGGAAGATCCATAACCGAGGATGTATTCTCGTTTTGGCAGCCTCTAATCGATTGGATAGAACAGTACGTAAAGGCCCCAGCATCACAAACTAAGGTGGTAATCTTCCTTGAGTATACCAATAGTAGCTCAAACAAGTATCTTAACGAAATGATGAAGTTGCTTGATGCGTGCGCCTCAAATGGCAACAGTGTTGAAATATTATGGCGTTACGAAGAGGATGATGAATCGATACTCATGTTGGGTCAGGATTTAGATTCGCTAATTAACATCCCCATTAAGTTGGAAGAAGTACCCATGGAGCGTGAGAGCCTTAAAAAGATAAAGGTGAAAAGTAAAAAATCGGGTAATGAGGCTGTAATTACCTTGCGTTACTGGGATGCCATTCTTCGCAATGGCCATGGCGACGATTACGTTATTGTTGAGGAGCTATAACCGTATTACCTATTTGAATTTCTTTTACTAAAGATATGTCAATGCAGAAGATTGAGCTAAAAGAAACCATAACTACCCCTTACCTCTTACTCGATGCCGATAATGGAATGATAAAAGTAGAGGGGCGGTCAATTCCCGAAAATGTGATTGATTTTTATCAACCCATTTTAAACTGGATTGATAGCTATTTAAAGGAACCTAAGGACAAAACGGAGGTGCATTTTAAGCTCGAGTATTTCAATACCAGCTCGTCAAAGCGCTTGTTCGATATTATGAAAAAGGTCGAAAACATTGCCTCACTTGAGAATAAAACAGCGGTAATTAACTGGTACTACGAAGAGGATGATGAGGATATTTACTTTGCAGGCAATGATTATAAGGCGCTAATAACGCGAATCGACTTTAATTTAATTGAAATTTAACCATTCAAATATTTTAGCGTAAAACCAGCAATTGCTGGTTTTTTTATTAGTAAACGCAACGTTTTATCTAACATTTGCATCTTAACTAATCGTAAGTTTTTCCCAATTTTTAAGCAAACCCCATTTCGATGCTGGAAACAAAGAAAAAAAAGATTGTTAACGATCCGGTACATGGGTTTATCAACATCCACTTTCCCCTTGCATTCGATATCATTGAGCATCCATTTTTTCAAAGGTTACGCCATATCCGACAGCTTGGCCTAACTTACTTGGTTTATCCAGGTGCAAACCATACTCGCTTTCAGCATGCTCTTGGGGCAATGCACCTTATGGCCTCGGCAATTGAGGTGCTTAAGGCCAAAGGCCTAGAGATATCCGAGCAAGAAGCGGAGGCCGCCACTGCAGCCATTCTGCTGCACGACATTGGCCATGGCCCATTTTCGCACTCGCTCGAGTTTAGCATAGCCCAAGGAATAAATCATGAACGTATTGGCCACCGGTTAATGCGCGAAATGGATAGTCAGCTCAATGGAAGGCTTGCAATGGCAATCGATATTTTTAACGATAAGTATCCAAAGCGTTTCTTGCACCAGCTTGTATCAAGTCAGCTCGATGTTGACAGGATGGACTACCTCCGAAGGGATAG
>CAZGQZ010000311.1:0-2662 GCA_964527985.1 uncultured Rikenellaceae bacterium
CCTGTACAGTCAATTGCCGAAATGGCAAACTTGTCGGTTTTAATATTGAATTCCCCGTTTTCGCCAGGTATAGGTTTAAACCAGTAGTAGTCGCCGCTAACTACATCGCGAGGCTTAAAGTATATAAACGAATCGGAAAAGTATTGCTCCAGATTTTTTTGCGAGGGTAGCAATGCTTTCTGTATTCCTTGGGCGTAGTTAATACTCTTGCTAATGTTTTCGTTTTGCTTCTGAATTTGGTCTCGTTGCTTCTGAATTTCCTCATTCTGATGGCTAAGTAAGGTATTCGCTTTACGCTTATCGCGGTAGCCCCTGTATATGAAGAGGGAGAGCAGGATGAAGAGTAACAGTCCGCCAGCACCCGAGATAATAATGGTTTGCTGTGCTCGTTGTTTTGCCTCAAGTTCGCTTTGGGCTAGCCTTTGTATTTCCCTTTGCGACTCAAGTATCTCAATTTCTTGGGCTCTTTGCCTCGAAATTTGTTCTGCTTGTTTAAGCGAGTCTTGCTTAGCTTGCACAACGAAGCCAAGTGAATCGCGAGTTGCCTGTGCTTTTAGCCTTTGAAGTTCCATTTCGAGTTCTTGAGCAGTTCGTTGAGCTCTTTCGCGCTGAACTTCTGCTTCGGTTCTGCCCACAATCTCTTCGTATTCTTCGGCAACTTCTTGCCTAGCAAGTAGCTGCTTTATTTGAGCAAGCATGCTGTTTGTTTCCTGTGCTTTGGCAAGGTTCCCAACCCTATCGTAGTTAAAACTTAAAAGGCTAAGGCAGTTAAAGGTTAACCTTGAGTTTCCGAGGTCACGCGATAGCGAAAGCGCTTCTTCAAGCAGTGGGATTGCCTTTTCGTGTTGCCTAAGTGCCCCGTGTATGTATGCTACGTCAATTAGCCCTGCAGCAATTTCCGACTTATCATTCAGTCTACGCCTTGCTTCAAGGCTTTTGTAGAAATTCTCTAAGGCTAGGTCGAAACGTTCAAGGTCGGTGTAAATCAGACCAATATTGCTGTATATGGCCTTTATATCGGTGTAGTTGCCAACCTTTTCGTTTAGCGGAACCGATTCGAGAAAGTAGGTAACAGCCTCGCGCAGTCCTCCATTCTCCCAGTAAATAAAGGCTACTCGGTTTAGGTAAAAAATTGCTTGCTGAAGGTTATTCGCTTTTTTATAGCGATCAACTAGCTCAAGATAACGGTCAACATCCTCTTGCTTATCCTGCGGGAGCATTGTTATTTGCTGGGCTATTGCTGTTGAGGAGAGAGCAAAGGCGAAAAATATGATGAGGCAAATATATCTTATTGGGTGTAGTAATTTAAACATGCGAATTTGGTTCAGTGCTTAATTCAAAATTAGTCAAAAAAACCTTTTCGCATTATTATTTTGATAAAACTTTAATAAATAGCTCTAAAAGTGAAATATTTAATGGTGAATTGTGATAACTAGGTGAGTTGCGTTTTGCGAAACATTGCGTTTTTAACGAGTTTGGTTCCCATTAGGTGTATACTAAGTATTAATTGTAAGTTTTTTGCACTATATTTGCTTTTACCTAAAAATACTATGTATTGACTAATTAGACGATTTATGAAAAGCGCATTTTCGCATCTTTTATTGGTAATTGCTTGCTGCTTCAGCAGTAATTTGTTTGCTCAAGATTTTGAAGTTGCCCCAGTTAGGCTCGACTTTAATGCTGAGCCTGGAGAGAACCAAACGAAGGTAGTTAATGTGAAAAACCATAGTAACAAGAAAGCCTCATTTGTAATATCAATATCTGATTTTTTACCGGGTAGCGATGGTAAAAGGCAAATTATGCCCCCAAATACTACGCGTCGTTCAGCAGCCAATTGGCTTAATATTAACCCTAGCTTTTTTGAGCTGAATCCAGGAGAACAAATCCCAGTGCAGGTTACAATGCTTGTCCCTGGCGATGAGTATGGCGCTGCTTGGTCGATGCTTTATGTACAGCCTACTCAAGAGCAAACCTCGTGGGATGCCGATAAGGCTTTAAGCGCAGGTGTAATGGTTAGTGGACGAATAGGTATTACGGTATATCAATCTCCTAGTTCAAATAACAACCATTCAATAAAGGTTACAAATTTGGCTGAGGTTACTACTCCCGAGGATACCTTGCGAAGGTTTTCAGCAACCCTTGATAACCTGGGCGATAAGGTTACTACCTGTAAGGTTCATTTAATAGCATCTAATATCAATACCTCAGAGGAGCAGCAGTTCCCATCGTTCGAGGTGGAAACTTACCCAAAAATGACCCGCAATGTTCCACTTGAGCTTCCAAAAGGGGCTTTGCCTGCAGGTAAATATGCATTGGCTGTAATTGTTGATTACGGGCCTCGGTTTGCCCTTGAGGGTGCCCAAATTGTTATTGATGTTGAATAGGCGTAAGCTACAGCATAAGTAAAACGAACGCTTTTGGTTAAATTTTGGCTAATACTACCATTACTATTTGTTTCCCTTTCGGGAATTGGACAAACCATTGTTTTTGAGGAGCGATACTACCCAAACGGAGGTATTCAGGAAAAATTTCAGGCTTACGTTGAACAGGGCGATACCATAAGGCGTGGCCCTTACTTTTTCTACTATCCCGAAGGTACAGTTATGCAGGAGGGTTACTACATTAATAACTTGCCCGATAGCCTTTGGATTAACTATTACCG
>CAZGQZ010000312.1:0-2661 GCA_964527985.1 uncultured Rikenellaceae bacterium
TCAACGTAATCGCGAGGTACGCTTCTGCTTGTTCTGTCGTAATGCCCATCGGCAAAGAAATTATGCAGCGCATGACCAAACTCGTGGAAATAGGTTTCAGCCTCATCCCAGCTAAGCAATGCAGGCTTGTCGCCAACCGGACGAGAGAAGTTTAGCACGATTGTAACAACTGGAGTGATTTTCTCACCATCCTTGTAGCTACCGCTACGGTAAGTACCACACCAAGCTCCCGATTTTTTGCTGGACCTTGGGTGTGGGTCGATGAAGAGAACTGCTAAATGCGATCCGTCGTTATCGATAACCTCAAAAGCCTCAACCTCGGGATGATAAACAGGAATGTCATCGCGCTTCTTATAGGTTAAACCGTATAGCTTATTTGTTACGTAGAAAATTCCTTCGCGAACGTTATCGAGCGTAAGGTAAGGCTTAATCTCGTCTTCGTTTAGGTTGTACTTGTCGGCACGAACTTTCTCGGCATAGTACCACCAATCCCATGATTCCAAATTAAAGTTACCTCCTTCACGATCGATTATCTTCTGCATATCGGCACGCTCCTCCTTTGCGCGCTTTAGCGCTGGATCCCAAACGGTATTCAAAAAGTTGTAAACATTCTCGGGTGTTTCAGCCATCTGCTCACTAATAAAATACTCGGCATAGTTATCGTATCCTAGTATTTGCGACATTTGCTTACGCAGCATCATTAGCTCTACGAAAAGGGCTTTGTTATCATGATCGTTACCGTTGTTCCCACGCATATTGTAGGCTGTAAAAATTTTCTCACGCAAATCGCGACGCTCTGAGAACTGTAGGAATGGAGTCCAACTTGGTTTTGACAAATCGAAAAGCCATTTGCCTTCGTGCCCTTGGCTAGCAGCAGCCTCGGCAGCTCCCGCAATCACATCATCGGGTAATCCTGCCAAATCGGCTTCATCTTCTAAAATAAGCTTAAAGCCGTTGTTCTCGGCCAAAAGATTTTGGCTTAGCTGAAGCGAAACCATAGACATGCGCTCGTTTAGCTTTTTAAGCTGCTCACGCTGCTCCTCAGGAAGCGCAGCACCATTGCGGGCAAAATCGTTGTAAATTTTTTCAACAACCCTCATCTGCTCAACATCAAGATTAAGGGTTTCGCGCATATCGTACACGGCTTTAATGCGCTCGAAAAGGGTTTGGTTAAACCTTATGGCATTTCTATGTGCAGTAAGCTTTGGGGTTAGCTCACGCGCAATTACTTGCATGGTATCGGACGCATGAGCGCTGTTAAGTCCAAAGAATACGGCTCCTACTTTACCCATTAACTCGCCAGACTTATCGTAAGCAACAATGGTATTTTCAAAGGTAGGCTCGTCAGGGTTGTTAACAATTGCCTCAATTTCGGCGGTGTGCTGCTTAATTGCCTCTTCGTAGGCTGGCACATAGTGCTCGTCTTCAATTAAATGAAACGGGGGCGTACCAAAGGGAGTGTCCCACTCGGCAAGTAAGGGATTCTGATCCGTTGCTTGCTGGCAGCTTAGCATCATTCCAACGGGAAGTAACAGTAACATTAGCTTTTTCATAGTTAAACAATTTAGTTTTTATTATGATTATAGATAATGGAAATTCACAGTTATATAGAGTGAATAAAGTTAAGAAAGTTTAGCTAAAGATTGAAATTTAAGCAGGCAACAAAAAGCCCCATTGGAACTATTACAATTTCCAACGGGGCAAAAAGTTAGTTTATGAAATGTGCCTTTACCTTAGCTTGTTTCCAACCCTTAAGCCAAAGTAAATTGCTCGGGGTTGATTAGGACCATACATATAACCTGGATCGCGATTTTCGCCAATATCGAAATCGGATTGGTAAGCGTTAAAAATATTCTTAGCCCCAGCAAATAGCTGCAGTGTAGCTCCGTTTATTCGGATATCGTAGCTTAACCTAACTCCTAAGTCGAAAAACAGATCGCTCTCGCGTAGTTCGCCCAATTCAGGTTCTTCAATTGCTGGACCCCAGTAGGGAACTAACATTTTTCCGGTGTAAGTTCCTGTTGCGCTAACCGTCATCTTTTTTATAGGCTTCATTTCGGCTGTAACAAAACCGTAGGTGTTCGGCGTTCTAAAGAAACTCTTTTCGCCAAACTCCTGCTCATCTTCAAAAAGGCTTTCCTGTATTGTAAAACCCGCATTGAACGAGAAGTGGTGGCTAGGGATAAACGACAGCTCAAGATTAACCCCTTTTACTGTGGCTCCACCTTCAGCATTAACTCGGGTATATATCACCTCTCCCGCCTCGTTGGGATCACCATATTCGTTTGCGAAAGGGTTTTCAAGAATAGTATAGAAACCCTCCACAAGCAGACTGGTGGCTATTTCGCCAAAAAAGTGACTATAATCGGCCGAAGCCATGAAGCTATGACTCGTTTCCTGTATCAAGTCTGGATCATTTACATGGATTACCTTTCGGGCTGTAGATGTTTCAATGTGTAAGTCCTCATCGAAAATTTGGGGAGCTCTATAACCCTTTGCATAGCTAGCGCGCAGCTGCAAGCTGTGGTTTATATCGTACATAAGGGTAACCCTTGGGCTAAGCACATTACCTGTAATATCGTTATCGGGCTTAGTAATATCGGAAATGCTGTACCTGTCGTAACGCAAACCTGCGGTTGTTTTAAAGTGATTATGCGAGTA
>CAZGQZ010000313.1:0-2659 GCA_964527985.1 uncultured Rikenellaceae bacterium
ATGAAAAATCTGTTAAGAAAAATATAGCGTTTAATGTTCAAGGTTTAATGTTTAATGTACAAGGTTTAATGTTCAATGTTTAATGTTCAAAGTTCAAAGTTCAAGGTTCAGGGTTTATGGTTAAATGTTTAAGGTCTAAGGAAAATCCTAAACCTTTACCTGCCGAAATGAAATGTAGGTATGCTAAACTCTAAACTCTAAACTCTAAACGCCCTTCCAATGCCCAAACGCCTCCTAATAATTACTTACTACTGGCCTCCTGCAGGCGGGAGTGGAGTGCAGCGTTGGCTTAAGTTTGCAAAGTACTTGCGTGAGTTTGGTTGGGAACCAGTTATTTATACAGCAGAAAACCCCGAGGCTCCTGCATACGACAGCAAATTGGTTAATGAGGTTCCATCGGGGATTGAGGTAATGCGTCGTAAGGTATGGGAACCCTACAATTTGTTCAGATTAGTTACAGGTGCTAAGGGTCAAAAGTTTGGCGCAGGGCTCGCTTCGGTTGGTAAACAAAAGAAAGGATTTTTAGGTAAAACCGCCATTTGGATAAGGGGCAACTTTTTTATACCCGATGCCAGAATGTTTTGGATTCGACCATCGGTAAAGTTTTTATCCAAATATCTTCGAAATAATCCTGTTGATGCGATTGTTTCTACGGGACCACCCCATAGCACTCATCTTATTGCAAGACGGGTTAGCAAAAAAGCTGCAACCCCTTGGCTTGCCGATTTTCGCGATCCATGGACGAACATTGATTTTTTTGATGAGCTAATGCCAAGCAGGTTGGCTACAGCAATTCATAAAAGGCTAGAGAAAAAGGTTTTGACACAGGCCACCAAGGTTGTGACTGTTACAAACGGATGGGCCAACGATTTCTCAAAGTTAGCAAATGTACATATTGATGTTGTTCAGAACGGGTTCGATCCTGAAGATTTTGAGTCAGTTAAAGTAACTTTCGATACTGATTTCACGTTAACGCATATTGGTACCCTTTCGCCAAACCGTAACTGCAATATGCTTTGGCAAGTTCTTGGTAAATGGGTGAAGAGCAATCCCTTGTTTGCCAAACATTTTCGCTTAAAGTTTGTTGGAAGTGTAGATTCAACCGCCTACAATGCAATAGAAGCCAATGGCCTTTTGCCATTTTCAGAGTTCTTTGGGTATTTGCCACACGCTGAAGCCATTAAAATGCAAATGCAGTCGGCAGTGCTGTTGCTCCTTGTTAACAACAGTCCAAACGCATTGGGCATTCAAACCGGAAAGGTGTTTGAGTACATGGCTGCCAAAAGGCCAATACTGGCCATTGGTCCTGCTGGTGGAAATACTCACGATTTAATTGAAGAGACCAAGTCGGGTGTTTTTGCCGATTTCTCGAGTCCGAAAGAAGTTGAAAAGGGAATTGAGGTAATATGGGAAATGTATCAGAATAAATTCGTTGGCTTTGAACCAGAGGGTTTTGCAAAGTATTCGCGAAAAACCTTGACTCAACGCTTTGCTCGCATTTTAGATGCTATGGTTAGCAAGTAGAGGTTGTAATTCCTAACATAAGTGAAATTGGTATGATAAGAAGCTACCCCAAAGAGATTTGGAAAGAATTAGATTATGCTAGCAAAAGCGGTTTACGCTATGCTGTGTCAAATTTCGGGCGAGTGGTTAGCTATGCGTCAACCATTGAGGAAGCCAATGAGATTAAATGCGGGTTAAACAAGGGTTACAAGGTGTTAAGGCGATCGTATGTTAAGGATGGCCGTTCCTATCGCGAAGCGCTTTATGTTCATAAACTGGTTGCCGAACTTTTCTTGCCTAAGCAAAGCGACGATAAATCCTACGTTTTACATCAAAACTTTGTTAAGAACGATAATAGGTTAATTAACCTGAAATGGGCCAATAAGCATGAGCTGGAGGAACATCAAAACCATAACCCCAAGGTAATTTCCGACCGCAAGCGTCTTCGTGAGCACAACAAGCTATACCAGTATAAACTTAGCGAGGCTAAAGTAAAAGTATTAAAGCGTAAACTCCTCAATCCGAACCGACGAACCCGACTGAAAATGATTGCCCGTATGTTTGGAGTTAGCGAAATGCAGCTGCACCGAATTAAAACGGGTGAAAATTGGGGGCACGTTAAACCATAGCCAATTTTTCTCCTTTTTTTGTATCTTCGGGGTGTTTGATCAATACAACTCATGGAAATACTATTCATTTTTGCAGCATACCTATTCGGGTTAATTGCTCAAAGGCTGAAGTTGCCTCCGCTTGTGGGCTATCTGGTTGCTGGCTTTGCTCTTGCGGCTTTTGGGTTTGACTCAACAGATACCCTTAAAACAATATCCGATTTGGGGGTTACGCTACTTCTTTTTACAGTAGGGTTAAAAATTCGCTTTAAGAACATACTTTCAAAAGAGATTATTGGCGGAGGATTCCTTTATACCTTCATAAGTTCAATCCTGTTTGCTGCAATAGGCTATCTTTTAGGTTATGGCATTTATGGGGCGCTCTACTTTGGCGTAATGTTAAGTTTTTCAAGTACTGTTTTTGCCGCTAAGGTGTTAGACGATCACGATGACCTTGGTGCATACTACGGTCGTATTGCAATTGGTATTCTTATTATTCAGGATATTGTTGCTGTTGTGCTTCTAGGTGTTAGCGGAATGGAAACACC
>CAZGQZ010000314.1:0-2655 GCA_964527985.1 uncultured Rikenellaceae bacterium
GTTAGGTTTTGGGGCAGTGCATATGGTGTTGCATACCCATTTCGGGTTTATTGTGGTGTAAAGGTACGCAGTAAGGTTGTAGTTATCAAAATATTTTGATAAAGAGACATGATGGTGGTGATGTATAGTTCTGCCAATAGTCAAGGGTGAGGAATATGGCTACCCTCATAAAACTAATAGATGAAGTTTAGTTGCGATAGGTAATATACTCCTTGTGGCCAAAGTCGAATTTTTTGCTATACTTAATTGCCTTTTCGGGGCATAGGTTAACGCATTGTTGGCACGAGATGCATTCGGCTGATAGTACTCTCTGGTTTTTATCCATATAATTTAACAGCTGAATGTTCATGGGGCAGTTCTCTTCGCATAAGCCGCAACGTATGCAGCTTGTTTTTGAGATTTGAATTTTCCAAATGGAAAACCGAGCGCCCAATTTCATTAATACTGGTATTGGGCAGGCATACTTACAAAATGCTCTATTATCTTTTAAAATAGCGGCCAGAATTATGGCAATTAAAAAGTAAGCCAGGTTTCCAATAATTAGCCATTTTAGCTCTACAGCAGAATGCTTATCGAAGTTGTTATAGCCAAACACAAACCATAGAACCAGGGTTAACCCCAGAACTGAGAAGAAGTGGAAATAGCGAAATATGCCCCAATTTCTGTAACGACCGTTTTTCGGTTTCATCCAGGGTAAAAAATCTAAAACCATTGCTGTCCAGCAGGCCCAACCACACCAGCCCCTTCCGAAAAGGAATGTTCCACCAATTTTGGCAATTAGGTAGTGTAATACAGGGCCCGAAAAAACTCCTCCCAACAGGTAAAAAAAGAAGCCTTCGATTTGCATGTTTTCTCGCCCAAGAAACCCCAGAACTACCAGCATATAAAAGCCAATAAGAAATTGGCTAATTTTTCGACCTAAGGGTTTTTTCTTACGAGGAAGAATGCCAAACAGCAGCTCGCCAAACGAAGCAGCAAATCCAATGTAGATAAAATTATAAAGGAAAAAAATATGACCCTGCGATTGCCATAGCGCAATGCCAATTATAGTGAAAAAAGTAAATGTAATAATACTTTCAGTAACTACTTTCTTCCTTTCTTTCTCCATGCTATTTTGAATTCATGTATTTTTCAACAATTGTTTTCGCTTGACGATAAAAAGTGCTCGATATAACCACTTTAACCGAACCCACCCCGCCTGGCGCAGCCTGCCAAGGGGCAATTGTTCCCATATACTCATCTTTCAGATACGATTCAATTTCGTTATCGTTTAGGATGCTCTTAACAATTTCGGCTTCGATGGAAGACCCTGAGAATATTTCTACCAATTTATCCTGCTCTTTTTCTGACATAAGTAATTTTTTTATGATTTTCGTTTATGGTACCTAAATCGTATAGTTGTCGCACGACTCCGTAGCGTGGCCAAGGAGCAATAATTTCAATGTACCACTTGTTGGCACACGGTAATTATTTTCCGGAAATTAATTCTCATTCGGTAAAGTAAATTTAAAGTTACTTCCTATTCCAACTTTACTTTCTACCCATACTTTCCCTTTGTGCTTTTCAATAAGTTCTTTGCAGAGTTTAAGACCTAATCCTGTCCCTTTTTCTCCCATTGTTCCTATATTCGAAATACTTTGAGAAATTTCAAAAAGTTTTGCTTGTTCATCATCTTCAATTCCAACCCCGTTATCCGAAACTGTAATTAGTGTATTCGAGGGATTCATTTCGGCTGAAATTCTAACCTTACCTCCTTTGTTTGAGAATTTTATTGCATTTGAAACAAGATTTCGGAAAATTGTCTTTAGCATATTTTCATCAGCCCATAAAATAATACTTTCAGGAGTAGCGATTGTAATATCTATTTCCTTTTTTTCTGCTTGACTTTTTAGATGTTTAATAGTTTGGGCGCAAATAGTATTGAACTCAATTTTTTGTGGTTTAAATGGTAATTTACCATATTGTGAAGTTGCCCAGAGTAACAGGTCATCTAATAAATTATTGGTGCTACTTGCCGCATCAAAAATGTTCTTTGCGAAAGTCTCAATCGTTTCATTATCGTATTTATGTGTATCCTTTAATAAAAGGTCAGATAAACCTAGAATTGATGTAAGGGGGCTTTTTATGTCGTGTGCAAGAATAGAAAAGAAGATGCTCTTGTCCGCATTAAGCTTTTCAAGCACTTTATTCGATTGTATCAAAACTAAATCTAATTCTATTACACGTTTAAATTGTTGTATTAGTCGTTCGTGGTTCGATGAGAAATAGTTTTCCTGATTATCAAGTACACAAATTGTCCCAAAGGGTTTATTGTCAGGGAAATTAATTGGCACGCCAAGGTATGAAATCATTCCAAGTTTAATATCTGGATTATTTTTCCACTTCTCATCAGCTAAAGCATTGGGGACCAATAATTCTTTTTGCGTTTTAATAACGGTTTCGCAATATAATCCATACCATTTTTCTTTATCGCCAACATTATAGGGGTTGTTCTTGGAATTGCTGGAAAGGAATACTTCCATAAATTCATTCTCTGTTTTCATTATCAAAGCCGAAGGAACAGAAAGAAGCTCGGCTAATAAATCAGCCATTTCTTGCCATTTTACTATAATTTCTTCGGTTATGTAATCGAAAGAATTAGTATTCATACTCGTT
>CAZGQZ010000315.1:0-1170 GCA_964527985.1 uncultured Rikenellaceae bacterium
TGCATTGGCAGCTCGATAGCACTATGAAGGAAGAAATTGAGTTTAAAGGCTACGAGGCCGAGTTTGTTAAAAGTAAAGTAACTGGCGGTATGCGGCTTCGATACGATAGGAGTAAACCGTTTACAAAGCAAATCCCCTATTTTAAGCATTACAACCCAACGCTAACTATTAAAACTCCCGATTACTACGTTATCCCGCAAGCATGGCACGAAGTTATTCACCGATTAGCAATCAATGGGGTACAGCTTGAGCGTTTTCAGCAGGACACAACGCTTAGCGTTGAAGCATATTACATTGAGAGTTACAATACTTATCCGAAGCCATACAATGGTAGGTATTTGCATACCAACATTGAAGTTAGAAAAGAGGTGCAGGATATCCCATTTTACAAAGGCGACTACCTTGTTTCAACAAGCCAGCTTGCAAACCATTACATTGTGGAGATGTTAGAACCTCAGGCCTACGATTCATTCTTTGCTTGGAATTTTTTCGATTCAATTTTACAGCGTAAGGAGTATTTTTCACCTTATGTGTTTGAAGATTTTGCTGAGCAAATGCTAGCTGATAATAAGGATTTAAGAGAAAGGTTTGAGCAAAAAAAGAAAGAGGATAAAGAGTTTGCCTCAGATGCATACGCTCAGCTAAGCTTTTTGTATGAGCATTCGCCCTACTTCGAAAAGAGTTATTTGCGCTATCCCGTTTACAGGCTAAATTGTAATTAATGGTAAAAACCGAGTTTGATATTGTAGTTATTGGTGCAGGTCCCGCCGGATTATTGGCAGCAGGAAAAGCGGCTAAAGATGGCGCTAGCGTTTTGCTCCTTGAAAAAATGGAGAAGCCTGCACGTAAGCTTCGCATAACAGGGAAGGGGCGATGTAACATAACAAATTTAAAGCCGCTCGATGAGTTTCTGTCTCAAATATTCCCCGAGCCACGATTTCTAAGAGATGCATTTACTGATTTTTTTAGCAATGATATTATTGAGCTGCTCCAATCTCAAGGTGTAGCAACAGTAGTTGAGCGCGGGCAGCGGGTTTTCCCTGCAAGTGGCAAGGCATGGGATGTTGCCGAGTCCATAGTTAGTTGGGCAAAAGGAAATGGCGTTACAATTGAATGTAATGCATCTGTAAAAGCTATTAATATAAATGGAAATGCAGTGAAATCTGTTGA
>CAZGQZ010000315.1:1270-2649 GCA_964527985.1 uncultured Rikenellaceae bacterium
TATTCTGAGTTTGGTGAACTTGAGATAATGCCCTACGGCTATAGCGGAGCAATTGTTTTGAGAGTGAGCAGAGATGTTGTTAAAAGCATTGATGATGGAAAAGAGGTTGAACTTGAGGTGGATTTTAAACCTGCTCTCAATCACAAAAAGTTAGATAATAGATTGCTACGCGAACTCGATGAAAATCCTCGTATGGCGATGATTGACCTTGCCCGAAAGTTGCTTCCAAAAAACCTTGCCGAAACAATGCTCGACGAGCTAGATATAGCCTACCAAAAATCGGTTTCGAGGGTAACGGCCGATGAGCGTAAGCAGATTAGGCTTTGGCTAAAAGAGAATAGAGTTAGGGTAAAAGGGTATCGCTCATGGAATGAGGCTATTGCCACTGCAGGTGGTGTTGAACTTAAGGAGGTTAACCCACGAACTATGGGCTCGAAGTTGGTTAGCGGGTTATACTTTGCTGGCGAGGTACTCGACCTTGATGGTGCAACAGGTGGTTACAATCTACAAATTGCCTACTCAACTGGATGGTTGGCCGGTAAAAGTGCAGCAGCAAATAGCTAACGTACAAAGAAGTCGAGCATTAGCTCACCCTCGAGGTAGGCTTTTAGCCTATCGCCAATTTTTACAGGTCCAACTCCTGCGGGAGTTCCCGTATAAATTAAGTCGCCAATTTTTAGGGTAATAAACTGCGACACGTAAGCAATTAGCTTATCGATGCTAAATATCATTTCGGAGATGCTCCCTTTTTGAACGGTTTTGTCGTTAACATCGAGCCAAAATTTTAGGTTGCTTAGGTTATCAAACTTGTTGATGTCAACAAACTGGCTAATGGGCGCTGCACCATCAAAGGCCTTCGACATTTCCCATGGTAGCCCTTTTTGCTTGCATTCGGCTTGCAAATCTCTCGCAGTAAAATCAATACCCAACGCAATTTCGTTGTAGTAGCGATGCGCAAACTTTTCAGCAATGTTTCTGCCCAAGCGGTTAATTTTAACAACAACCTCAACCTCGTGATGAATATCGTTTGAGAATAGCGGATAGAAAAAGGGTTGATTATTTCTTAGCAGCGCAGTATCGGGTTTCAGAAAAAATACGGGTTTATCGGGAACTGGAGATGCCATTTCTTTGGCATGATCAGTGTAGTTCCGGCCAATGCAAATAATTTTCATAAAACCTGTAAGTTAGCGTCCTTCAACCTTTAGAACACTGGTTTTTTTGTGTAAAAATCTTATGGTGAAATAGAAGATAACGATAAATGCAAATGCACCAATCCAAATGTAAGAGGCTAGGGTTTGCGGAATGAAGCTCATTTGTGCTTGAATTACTGCATGAGCATAATGAAAGAATGCAAAAATTATGACCATGAAAAACAAACC
>CAZGQZ010000316.1:0-2633 GCA_964527985.1 uncultured Rikenellaceae bacterium
ACTGTTATGGTAAGGTCTAGTGGGTATGCAAAATTTGCCGCCACTAACGTACCTAACGGAATGGGCTCCATTATTGCCATTGCTTCGCGCTACGATGACGATTTGCAGCTACTTATCCGTAGTACCGAAGAGGTGGTTTTTAACCAACCTCGTTGGGATATGTTCGAAGGGTATTCGCGTATAACAATTGCCGATTATAAAGATTTGTACACAGGGAGCACCGCTCAAATTACCGATGATATTTACGTTGAGGGCGTAGTTATTTCCGATGACGAATCAGGTAATTACTATAAGGTGCTTGTAATAAACGATGGAACATCGGGCATTGAGGTAAAGATTAACCAGACTGATTTATACGAGGATTATCCTGTTGGTACTAAAATAAAGGTGAGGTTAAATGGCCTTTATATTGGCGCATATGGTGGTCAGGTACAAATTGGTGGTCTTTACAATGGTAACTTTGGTAATATCGATGCCAGTCAAATTGCTGCGCATATTGAGATTGTTGAAACCGATGTTGAGGTTGTTCCAACCCTGCTTACCATTGACGAGATTACCGATGAGCATATTGGGTCGCTAATTAGGCTCGATAATGTAGAGTTTATCAGCTCTCAGCTTGGGCTAACATTTGCAAACGAAGGTTCAACAACAAACCGTACGCTAAAGGATTGTTCTAACAAACAAATAGTTGTTAGAACTAGCAATTATGCCGATTTTGCAAGTGCAACCTTACCTCCAGGTAACGGAACGTTTATAGCCGTGCTAAGTAAGTATAACTCAACCTATCAGCTTTACCTACGTTATATTTGGGATGCTGATCTTTACGGTGAGCGCTGCCAATAGCATAAGTGTTTATACTATTTTTCAAGCCGCACAGTTTAATAGCTGTGCGGCTTGTTTTTTAGTATCCTTAATACAATACTAGCAGTTTGTTTGACATACAATAACAAACAAATGTTTGAAGTAAACAGCAGAAAAGGTTTGTCCCCCCTTATACCTCGCGGGCTTAAATAAACATTAGCAAGCTAACCGACATAACTGCCATACCGGCTATAAGCCCATAAATTGAGAGGTGGTGCTCACCGTACTCGCGGGCAGCAGGTAAAAGTTCGTCAATTGAAATAAATACCATAATGCCGGCCACACCAGCAAACAGAATCCCAAAAGTGAGGTCGGTTAAAAAGGGCATAAGTATTAGGTAGCCAACCAGTGCACCAATTGGCTCGGCTAAACCTGAAAGGAACGAAAGGGTGAAAGCTTTTTTCTTATTGCCAGTTGCGTAAACTATGGGTACCGATACTGCAATACCCTCTGGAATGTTGTGTATGGCAATGGCAACGGCAATGGCAATACCTAGGCTAGGATCGGTTAGGGCTGCGGTAAAAGTAGCCAACCCCTCGGGAAAGTTGTGTATGGCAATGGCGAGCGCCGTAAAAACACCCATGCGCATAAGCTTTTTGTTTTTTTGTGGTTTTTGGTCAACCTCTTCAACTAGTCTTATTTCATGGGGGTTTTCAACCGATGGGATAAGCTTATCGATAATGGCAATAAGCGCAATACCCCCAAAAAAGGAACCAACGGTTAACCACGATCCAGCATGTAAACCTAGGGCTTCAACCAGCGAATCCTTAGCCTTAAAAAAAATCTCAACAAACGATACGTAAATCATAACCCCAGCCGAAAAACCTAGGGCCACCGATAAAAACTTGGTATTGGTGTGCTTTGCAAAAAATGCTATGGCACTGCCAATTCCGGTCGATAATCCGGCAAAAAGCGTTAGCCCAAAGGCTATGAGAACCGTGTTTATGTCGTATTCCATATTAGGATTAGGATATTTTTGGTTAATGCGAGTTACAAATATATTGATTTAGCGTTTCAATCTCTTCGGAAAAGCTTAAAGTAGGATTTTGTTCAGCTAGCTGCTCAATTTTTCGTAGGGTTTTATTTACGAATGCCTTAAAATCATCTGATTGAGTGTTGAATGGCCTATGGTTAATGGCCTGATTTATTTTTTCAACCTCAGCCAAGGTGCTTTGGGCCGATTGCCCAATAAGCGAATGCTTAAACTTCTCCCAAATATACTCAATGGCTAAAGCCGAAGGGTGAAGCATATCGTTTGCGTAAAAGCGGTAGTCGCGTAGGTCGTCCATCATAATCTCATACGATGGGAAGTAGAATGCAGTTTTTGGGTATAGCTCAAGCAGCTTATTTATGGCTAGGATAAGCGTGGCTTTGCTCAGCTGGTTTCCTTCTGGTCCATCTTTCCAATGCCTAACAGGGCTAACCGTTAGAATAATTTTTACTTCAGGTTTAATTTTTCCAATCTCGCTGAGAAGAAGAGACCACTCGTTAACAATTTCCTCAACGCTAAGTAGCTTATGTGTAAACTCCCTTGCAGGAATTTTATGACAGTTTGCCACTGGTTTGCCTGTTTTATTGTAGTAGTATACACGGGCAGTGCCAAAGGTAACGATAAGCCTTTGGGTTTTATGCCAGAGTTGGTGAGCAGAATCGAGAGAGTTGTTAATAGCTTCAATGCAACCCGATTGACTAGCCGAAGAAAAACTTGTGTGATGGCTTAGGCTAAGCCATAAATTATTGTGAAATAAAAGGTCGTTATTTTTGTACAGGCT
>CAZGQZ010000317.1:0-2593 GCA_964527985.1 uncultured Rikenellaceae bacterium
GAGTTATGTTGGTTTTTTATGCAAAAGATAAAAGTTTTTTTATATTTGTTGCCGCTTGAAAATTGAATCTGGATTATATATATTAACTAAAACACACACTTATGTTAAAAGGTCACCCAAAAGGGCTGTTGGTAGCGTTTTTCTCAAATATGGGAGAGCGCTTTGGTTTTTACACCATGATGGCCATTCTGGTACTTTTCCTACAGGCAAAGTACGGATTATCTGAAAGCCAAGCTGGCGAGTATTATAGCTGGTTTTATTTTGGTATCTATGCACTAGCGCTAATTGGAGGTATTGTAGCCGATGCAACCCGTAAGTACAAATCGGTAATACTTTTTGGTATTATCATTATGTTTGCGGGTTACGTTTTTATGGCTTATCCAACCGAGGCTAACCAAAGCTATCTTTGGCTTAGCGTTGTAGGATTGTTTACCATTGCATTTGGTAACGGTCTGTTCAAAGGAAACCTACAGGCTGTTGTTGGTCAAATGTACGATGATCCAAAATACTCAAGCGTTCGCGATACAGCGTTTATGATCTTCTACATGGGTATTAACATTGGAGCCTTTTTTGCTCCTTTCGTAGCAACTGGCGTTCGTAACTGGTTTCTAAAAACCCAAGGTTTTGCACATGATGGTAGTCTACCTGCAATGTGTCATGCTTTTAACAGAGGCGAACTTAGCGATATGGCCTCATTCCAAGAGCTTGCGAATAAAGTATCAGGCACCGTTGTAACCGATTTATCGGCATTTGCTCAGCAGTACATTGATGCTTTTGCAAAAGGCTATAACTATGCCTTTGGTATTGCCGCTGGTGCTATGGTTATCTCTCTTTTGGTTTACATCTTCTTTAACAGACTCTTACCTTCTGTTTCAAAAGAAGCTGCTGGTGAAAAGAACAAGGCCGATAAAGCCTTACCTAAGGCAAATCAAACTACTAGCCCCGTTGCCCTTTTACTTGCTGGTGGTTTAATGATTACAACTTCGGTAATTTTCTATTTCCTAATGAATGATGTTGCTCTTGGCGCAGCAGTTGGTCTGTTTATAGGTTTTGTTGCATGGATATTCCAAATTTCAACCAAAGAGGAAAGACCTAAGGTAACCTCACTGATGCTTGTGTTCTTTGTGGTAATTTTCTTCTGGATGTCATTCCATCAAAATGGATTAACGCTAACTTTCTTTGCTCGAGATTATACCGTTAAAACGGTGGATGCTTTCACAAATGTATTTTTTAATCTTGAGTCAATTCTGGCATTTATTGGTGCTGTAGTTGGTTTCTTCCTTATTTTCTCTCGTAAAGAAATGGTTCAAAGGCTAGTTGGTGTTGCCATGTTCCTTGGACTTGGCTATCTAACCTACTATTTCATTTCGGGTTATGCTGCTAGTAATCCCATCGAACCTGAGGTGTTCCAATCGTTTAACCCACTATTTATTGTGGCGCTAACCTTCCCTGTAATGGGTGTGTTTGCATGGCTTCGCAAGAAAAACCTTGAGCCATCTACTCCAAAGAAAATTGGTATAGGGATGATTATTGCCGCTCTAGGTTTTGTTATTGTATTTGTAGCATCGCTAAACCTTGTTTCTCCTCACGAACTTCAGTTTATTGAAGATGGCGTTACCAAGTATAACCCTGTACCCGATTCTTCAAGGGTTGTTCCTTACTGGTTAGTTAGCAGCTATTTGGTGCTAACCATTGCTGAGCTTTTCCTTAGCCCAATGGGACTATCGTTTGTATCGAAAGTTGCACCTGCTCGTTTCCAAGGCCTTATGCAAGGTGGATGGTTATTAGCTACTGCTGTAGGTAACAAGTTCTTATTTATTGGTAGTGAATTCTGGGGACGACTTGACCTATGGCAACTTTGGTCGATTTTTATTGTTTGCTGTTTACTTTCTGCTCTTTTCATCTTCTCAATTATGAAAAGGCTAGAGAAAGCTACTAAATAAAATATGCTCAAACATAAAGGGGATACCATCGGTATCCCCTTTTTTGTTTAACCCTTAACTTTACCATTTTTATTATGCTGAAAAGACTTAAAGAGCAGCGCTTACTCAAGAGGATTGATGCACTTGAACTAGTGCCTTTAAAAGTACATGATTCCACCTCCAACCCAAAGGGTTTGGTGATTATTAAAGTACCTCGTTCATCTAATGGTTGGATAATAAAAGCATTGCCTTTTCTGAAGGTAAAATACAACTATATCGAACTCGACGAGTTAGGCTCTGCAGTTTGGAATGCGATTGATGGGGTAAGCAATGCTAGGGAAATAGCAATTAGAATGGAAGGCCTTTTTGGCAATAAATTCACCCAAGCTAACGAAAGGGTAGTGAAGTTTTTGTCGGGATTGTACTACAATAAGCATATAACGTTTAAGCAGCTTGAGGTAGCACAAGAAAAAGGTAATAAGAATTAGTTTATGGCATAAATGGGCTAAAGCCTGAACGGCCATATCCACCAAAAGGAGATATTCCCCAAGCGGGACCATTGCTTACACCAAAGGAAGCGCCAATACTCGTTTTGTCCGATATTTTGTAGTCCATTCCAACCGAAAAGTGTTGGTAATCGGCTTGGCCAAAACCTGAGCCAAATGGCGACA
>CAZGQZ010000318.1:0-2557 GCA_964527985.1 uncultured Rikenellaceae bacterium
AATATCTTCGTCGGCCTTATACGGACAAACCCAATCAATGGGCAACCCATCCTCAATATTGTAAAAGTTATACTTGTAATGCATTGAGGTATCAACCACCATTTGCCATGCTCCACTAGTTTTGGAACCTACCCATATTTCGAAAGACCCTTTGGGTAAATGCTTATACGATATGCCATAGGCATCGAGCCTAATATCGTTTAGGTTAAGCAATTCCTTTTGCGCAGGTTCATGCAATATGCTAAAACCGCTTACCCCTGCAGCAACAAGCCAGCGGTTTTCAGGAATGTACAAAACACCCGACAGATTATCGTGGTTAATCTGTTTACAGCCATTTGCTGTATAAAAGTATAACCCATTATTTGTGGCTACCCACAAACCATTAGGCGTTTGTTCGATGGACCAAACGCTTCCGCTAACCCTATCAACCTGAGCAAAAACTTTGGCTCCTTGGGGGTTGCTTACGAAAAGGCCTTCGTTAGTTCCTACAACAATTTGATGGTTATAAAAAGTGGCTGCATTAACATTTCCCAGCAAACCTACGGTTTGGTCGAAAAAAGAGAACGGTGACGTGTATTGTATTCGCGAAACACCCTTTTGGGTAGATGTCCAAAGGTTGCCATCTGAATCCTGAATAACATCAAGCACTTCCGATGTTGGCAAACCTGTGTTTACCGAATAGGTATTGACCAAATTTAGGTTTGAATCGAGTATTAACACCCCGCCTTTTAGGGAGTTGAAAGCATAGTTACCATCATCAAGCAAAACTCCTCCAATAAGTCCGGCTTCATCAACTGCGCGCTGGCATTTATCGTCAAGATCAATCATTGCAAACCCTTTGCTGCTCCACTCCCATAACCCTAGTTCAAGGGTAACAACCAATTTGCTGTTCCCGTAGGGTAGTATTGAAAAAATGCCAAAATCGCTGAACACATCACTTCCATCAATAAATTCGAAATCGGTACCATTGAATTGAACAAGACCTCGCTCGCGTTCGCGGGCGTAAAGCTTATTCTGAAAAACAAAGGCTAAGTGAAATGTAGTTTCAGGAGAAACAGAAGTTATGGTATCGTTTGCGAAGAAAAACATTTGCTCTTCGGCTTGAAAAACGATGGTATCTCCTAAAGCAAGTATGCGTTTAATAGCGGAAAAGGTATTAAACTCTTCGGGTATGGTTTCTGCCAACGAATTGTACTGCAGTTTGCCATGCTCATCGGGCATCAGCATTCCAAAATCGCCATTTAAACCAACATAAACTGTGCTATTAATCGATGCAAGGGCGGTAACAAAATTTCCTACTTTGGTTTCAACCGATCGCCACGACACGCCATCGTATTGTAACACATAATCGGCTGTTCCAAAATACATAATATGCTGGTCATCCTGCGCAACGCAAAAGGTATACGATGGGTATTGCTGGCCATATTCGCGCGACGAAAAATTAGTAATTGGCTGCCGAATAAGCTGGGCATTAAGGAGTAAACTGTTAAAGAGAATAAGGAATAGGGGAAGGATTCTGTTCACAGCGGGTTGGTTTTAGGGCTTAACAAAAAAACAGCGATAAAAGCCTGGAAACCCATTTTTATCGCTGCCTTTTAAAAGATGCAGCTATTAATTACTGAGAAACGTTAAACTCATTTTTAATCCATTGCTCCAGATGAACTTTATCAACATTGCCATAAAATGAGTTTAGGTAATCGTATACCTCCGATAGAATTCGCTCATATGGCTGACCTTTGAATTCCTCAACAATAATATTCACTTCGGGTTTTATTGACAAGCTGCTTAGGAAAACCGGAGTAAATGTACTTATCAGTATTGACTCAGGCTTACCATCGGCTTTATTGTGATAGTAAAGCGAGAACTCATTTGAGTCGGGCTTGTCAATTGGCTTCCCGTCTACGGTAAAAATTTCATCTTTAGCAATGGTAATTACATCGTTATTAAATGGGAGCTGCTTGTTAATAGTCTCACCATTGTACTGGTAACGAATAAAGAAGAACTTATCGCTATCCATTGGGAAATACTCTTTGCCAATTTGCAGATCAATTTGCTCGATAATTACCATTTTATCGGCAAAAACGCTTTGCAGCTCGGTAAGAGAAGATACAGCACCACTACGAGCGCTAACGGTACTTATGGCAGGAGCAAAAGCAGCGCGTGAAAATGCATCGGCTGCATTCTGTTCGGTAAGAACTACTCTTCCCCTTTCGGCATTTATCATTGCTGCTCGTGAGTTAGGCTTACGAAAATCGAAATTATCATCGCTGTAAACCTCAACACCATTTTCGAGGGTAAGTTTAGCTTTTGTTGCAACAATCTCTCCGTTAACAGTAATAACCTTAAAAGGATCTTGCGCATAGGTTAGTGTAGAGAGGGCAAAAGCGAGCGAAAGAATTACTAATCGTTTCATGGTAGTAGGTTTTGGTAAATTAACTGGCTATCAAACAGTAGCATTAACAAATATAATACCTTTTTGGGGCACTATTGCCCAAATGGCAAAATTTCTTCACAATTATTCAACAAGCACAAAAGCGGCCCAATAGTATGGATCGTA
>CAZGQZ010000319.1:0-2545 GCA_964527985.1 uncultured Rikenellaceae bacterium
AAATGAGCAATGAGGAATTTATTGAACTTGGCGAAGCGAAGATAAGCGCTTTTTTAGCTGAGAACAATGCCCCTGAGCAGTTCGATGCAAAGAGGCTTATCGGAATGCTAAATAGCGGTCAGTTTACCACTAAGCAAATGGCAGGGATGATGAAAAACATGCCCAAGCCAAAACCTGCAGGAGAGGTTGACCCCAAACTAAAGGCACTTGTTGCATATAGTGATGGTGTTTTAAACGGAAAGGGTTACGTTAATTGGCAACCCTATGAGCATCCTACCCTTGGTCGGGTTGAAATAGGAGGTGCCGCTCCTTTTGCACATTCAACACCTCCAGCAGAGCATGCCGATTCGCTTATTAGCTTGCAGCTTCCTTGGGTTTTTACTTTAGCTCAAAAACTTCCAAACTTGCAAATTGCTGAACACAAGGTAAAGAGCCTTGGTAGCGGAGTTTATTCAATTAATATTTGGGTTGAGAACAAAAATTACTTGCCGTTTCCAACGGCAATGGGTAAACGGAACAATCAGCCTGCGCCAGCCGTGCTTACTCTAGAAGCCGATGGGCTAGAAATTCTCGATGGGTTAATGCGCACTCCAATCACATCTGTCGATGGGTTAAAATCGGTTAAGCTATCGTATGTGGTTAGGGTAGGCAAAGAGAATTCCATTAGAGCAACGCTTCAGTCAAAATCAGCAGGTAACGATGCTAGGCTGATTAAGCTACAGTAAATAGTTAATCATAAATCCAAATTACAATGAAACGGATACTATATATAACCATACTTATACTCATGGCAAATGTTGGCCTAGGGCAAATTGATGTGCCATTACGATTCGATAAATACTACACCTACGCCGAAACGGTTGAAGCAGTGAAAGCCCTAAGCAAAGCTTATCCTACCCTAGCTAAAACTGTTTTAGTGGGCAGGAGCGATGAGGGAAGAGAGATTTGGGCGTTGGAGATTAACAACCCAAAAACAGGCGAAGCACTTAGTAAACCAGGTGTATATGTTGACGGGAATATTCATGGTAACGAAATTCAAGCAACTGAGGTGGCTCTGTACTTTGCCGATTATATGCTTAAGAATTATGAAAAAATCCCATCCATTACAAAAACGCTCGATAGGAACGCTTTCTATATAATTCCATCGGTTAATGTTGATGGTCGTTACCATTTTATGAACCAAAGCAGCGGAATGAATAACAACCGTAGCTTGCGCATTGCTCGCGACGACGATAAGGATGGTCTTTTTGATGAGGATGCTCACGACGACTTAGATGGCGATGGTTACATCTGCCAAATGCGTATTCGCGATCCGAACGGCGATTTTAAAACCGATCCAACCGAACCTAGGTTGATGATTAGGGTAAAAGAGGGCGAGCAGGGCGAATGGACTTTACTCGGAACCGAGGGCATTGATAACGATGGCGATGGCAAGCTAAACGAGGATGCTGAGGGGTATGTTGATCCGAACAGAAATTGGGGTGCAAGCTGGCAACCCGATTACGTTCAGCGGGGTTCAGGCAATTTTCCGTTCGAAGGGGTTGGCCTAAAGGCCATAGCTAATTACATTCAGCAAAGGCCAAATATTATTGTGGTGTATGCTTTTCATAACTATGGAGGAATGTTTTTGCGTGGGCCTGGCAACAAGGCGCAACCTCCTTACAACCCTATGGATGTTGAGGTTTACGATGTTCTTGGTAAGCATGCCGAGAAAATGGTGCCTGGTTACAGGTACTTGATTTCCTACAAGGATTTATACACCACTTACGGCGATTTTACCGATTTTACGCACAGCATTTTCGGTGCATATAGCTTTGTTGGCGAGCTGTATATGACATCGCAAGAAACCTATACCAGCGATGCTAATCCAAGCGAGGAAGAGGAGTGGTCGTGGCGCGGACCCGCAAATAACGACAGGGAAAAGGAGCGGTTAAAGTTTAACGATAAGCTGGCGCATGGCACTTTATACAAAGATTGGACACTCTATAAGCATCCTGCTTATGGCGATATTGAAATTGGTGGATGGATAAAGTATAGCACGCGAATGCCACACCCGTTTATGATTCAGGAAATGGCTCATCGTAATGCAGCGGCAGTTGTGTATGCTGCGTCGCAAACGCCCGATATTTCTATTGAACTTATTAAGGTTAAAAAAGTTGAGGGTAAACTTTATGAGGTTGATGTAAGGCTTAAAAACCATAACGCTATTCCGAGTATAAGCTATCATGCCGTTCGAAATAAGGTTCACCGAATGGATATTCTTAGGGCCGAAGGTGCTAAAGTTGTTGCGGCTGGTGAAATTACCGATTTGTTTAACGATAAGATTAGCTACAAAACCCATAAGCCCGAGATACAGTTTGTTCAGGTGCCAGGGTATGGTATTGCCGAGTATCGTTTTCTAGTAGAAGGTTCGGGAAGTATCAATTTTAATTACGAATCAATAAAAGCTGGGAGTAAAAGTTTAAGCGTTAAGCTTAAGTAGGAGATTTGTTGCGTGAATAGGTTTGCTGAATTTCACAGTAAAGGTTTACTCTTTTAGCGTAGC
>CAZGQZ010000320.1:0-2541 GCA_964527985.1 uncultured Rikenellaceae bacterium
CTCGACCTAAAGCGTTACTTTTTTTTATTTCTTTCCAACTGGTATTGGATAGCCATTAGCGTTTTTGCTGGGCTTTTTGTTGCCTATTTGGTGAACCGCTACTCCGAGCAGGTATACTCTGTAAAAGCCTCGTTGTTAGTAGGCAATGCCGATGGCCGAAAGGTCGGGCAGGGGGTGCAAACTCTTATGCGCGAGCTTAACCTGGTGCAGGATAAGAAGCGCATTGAGAACGAGATTGGCATACTAAAATCGTATACTTTGGCTCGTACTGCCATTGACGAGCTGCCCGAATTTGGCGTAACCTATGTAAACGTTGGCCGAAGAGGAATTGCTGAAAGCAAAATGTACAACCGTTCGCCTTTTGTGGTTGATGTTGATACCGCTGAGCAGAATACCGCTGGCTACCCGGTTTACCTAACCATTCTGTCCGATAGTGAGTATATGCTCGATTTTGACGATGGTATGCCCGAGAAGAAGATGCAATTTGGGCAGAAGTACACTGATGAGCGCTTTGCGTTTACCATTTATCCTAGAGATCCCGATGGGTATATTGGCACAACCTCATCAAACAAGTACTATTTTGTAATAAATAGCGCACATGGCTTGGCGGTAAGTTACATGAAGAAGGTTGCCATTGAGCTAAACGATAAGCAGGGAAGCTTGTTAACCCTCTCGTTAAACGGGTTTGTTGCCGAGCAAGAGGCCGATTTCCTCAATAAGCTAATGGAGGTTTACATTCGTAACGACCTTAGCGAGAAGATGCAAACGGCCATTAATACCATCGATTTTGTTGATGAGCAGCTAGGAGGGATTTCCGACTCACTCCGACAGGCCGAGCTTATACTCCAGAACTTTCGCACGGGTAAAGGCATTATTAATTTAAGCACCGAGGGTACAACCCTTCTCGAGCGGCTCGAAACCCTTTATTCCGAAAAGAATATGCTGGCCTTTCAGCTCGAGTACTTCAGCTACCTCGAAAGCTACCTAAAGGAAAAGAAGGACCTAAAAGGCTTGGTATCGCCCGCCACCATAGGCATTGAGGAAACGGGTATTGCCAGTGTTGTCGATCAGCTGAATCAGCTCTCGCTTGAGCGCGACGGCCTGCTGCTTACCCTAAAAAGCGACAATATTCGAATTGTACAAATCGACCAAAGTATCGAAAGCCTTATATCACTCCTTTTCGAGAAGCTCGACGGGATGCGCCAGGTAAACGGCATACGCATTAAGGAGATAAACCGCAGAATAAGCGAGCAGGAGGCACAGCTACGAATGCTGCCCGTAACCGAGCGCGAGCTGGTGAACATGGAACGAAAGTATAGCATCCACGAAAAATTTTACACCTACCTAATGGAGAAACGCATTGAGGCAGGTATTGCCAAGGCCTCAAACGTATCGGATAACAGGGTAATTGATTTAGCGCGACCCGAGATGTCAACGGTGGTTAAGCCACAAAAAAATGTGAACTATGCATTAGGTTTTCTAATAGGTTTTTTAATACCAGCAGCATTAATTCTACTTTTCGATCAAATTAATAACTCAATACAGGATCCCTCGCACATTAGCCGCAAAACGCGTGTTCCACTACTGGGAACAATAGGGCACAATCCTTACGAAAGTCTTCTTCCCGTATCCGATAAGCCAAAATCGTCGTTTGCCGAGTCGTTTAGGGCATTGCGTACCAACCTCGATTTTATGCTGGGTAAAACCGACAATAAGGTGGTGCTGGTATCGTCAACCATTAGCGGCGAGGGTAAATCGTTTGTGGCTTCCAATTTGGCTGTTAGCCTGGCAATGCTGGGTAAGCGCACCGTACTGCTGGGGCTCGACCTACGTAAACCCAAGGTGCACAACCTATTTGACGTTGATAACGCCCAAGGGCTTAGCACCTATTTTATTGGCAGAGATAGCTGGAACGATGTGGTAATTGAAACCGGCGTACCCAACCTATACGTTATGCCTGCAGGCCCCATACCACCCAATCCGGCCGAGCTGCTGGCTGGGCAAAAGCTCGACGAGCTTATTAACCAGCTAAAGCAGAGCTACGATTTTATAGTAATCGACTCGCCTCCAGTTGCTGTGGTTACCGATGCGGTGCTTATAAGCCGACTTGCCGATACCACCCTTTTTGTGCTTAGGCACAGGTTCACATCGCGCAATGTGCTCGATTTGGTTGAGGACCTATCGAAAAGTAAAACCATTAGCAATATGGCACTGCTACTTAACGATTTTAAAAAGCCCAAGGGCTACGGCTATGGTTATAGCTACAATTATGGGTACAGCTACGGCTATAGCTATGGGTACGACAATAGCTACGGCTACGGGCAGGGCTACTACACCGATGAGGATAACGGAAGTAAGGTGAAAGGGTTTTTTAAAAGATTTTTTGGGTAGGAATATAATAGCAAGCGCAAACCTTAACCTCTCCGTCATCCCGAATCCCAAACACTGATACGGGCACTGATACGGGCACTGATACGGGCACTGATACGGGTACTGAGGCTCTCGAAGTGCTCGAAGTGCTCGAAGTGCCCAATCTGCCCC
>CAZGQZ010000321.1:0-2537 GCA_964527985.1 uncultured Rikenellaceae bacterium
TTACCGCAAAAATGAGATTAAAGGCCTTCAGATGTTGGAGCGGGTTGAACTCGATCTGTAACCCTATCTTTCCAAATTAGCCAGAGTAAAAGTCCGGCAAAAACCAAACTTCCTAGCCCTAAGTAAAGGGTTTGTGAGGGTTCGCCAATTTCTTCAATATCCATAGGTACTACTCCCGATCCTATAAGGTAGTAAACCAAAACTGCCAAACCGTTATTTACGAAGTGAACGAGCATGGGCACTTTAATTGATCCACTCCAAAGGTATAGGTAGCCAAACACCATTCCCAGTAAAAACCTTGGAATAAACCCCAAGAACTGCATGTGTATTGCGCTAAAAATTAGCGAAGTAATAACGATTCCTGCTGCACTGCTTTTGGTTAGCTTAATGAAATACTTTTGGAGAACCGATCGGAAGAATAGCTCTTCGCCTATTGCTGGCAATACTCCTACCATAAAGAGGTTTAGCGCAAAAACGCCAAAGCTATCTGTAATAAGCAACTTTTTAGTTAGGGCTTCGGCCGATTGTTCCAGCTGATGCATCCACTCTGGCACTGGGATTTCAGCATTTAGTGATGCAATAAGGTTGATGCCAGGAATGAGCATTATCATCAAAGCAGTGGCCATAAGCATGTGTTTAGCGTTAGCTTTGGTAAACCCTAAAAAGTCTAGCGGTTTCCGCGATGCAATAAAGGCTAAAGCTAATGCTGGAATGATAAACATACCTGTTGTTTGGAACATTTGCATTATCCTAATGGCCGTAAGCCCATCGGTTGTGCCCGAGTTAGGTGCAAGGTGTTGGGCAATATCCCAATTCCCGGTGTACAGGGCGCTTACTATTACGCCCAAAAATAGGAACAGAATAAATCCTAGCGCAAGAAGTATAAGGGTGAAAAAGATACCTTTCTGTGGAGTTATGCTAATTCGTATATCGTTGTTCATTGTTCTTTTTTTGCCAAATATAGCGAAGCTTTCTTGTTTCATCAATGCTCATTTGTTGTAAATTGGGTTTTATCGGTAAGTCTGTATATTTTTGTAGCCAATTTTTAGCCATTTAAAGTGAAAATAGGAACTATTGATTTAGGTGAAAAACCATTGCTTTTAGCCCCCATGGAGGATGTTACCGATCCATCGTTTCGCTACCTGTGTAAGCGTTTTGGTGCCGATATGATGTATACCGAGTTTGTTAATTCCGATGGGCTAATTCGCGATGCAGAGAGCTGCCAAAAGAAGCTCAACATTCTGGATGCCGAACGACCCATTGGTATTCAGCTGTATGGGCATATCATCGAGAGCATGGTTGAGGCTTGCCGTATGGCGACTGAGGCAAACCCCGAGGTTATTGATATTAACTTTGGTTGCCCTGTAAAAAAGATTGCCAATCGGGGTGCGGGTTCAGGTATGATGAAGGATATTCCAAAGATGGTGGAGATGACCCGACAGATTGTGAATGCAACGCATCTGCCTGTAACCGTAAAAACCCGCCTTGGTTGGGACGATAGCACCAAGCAAATTGTTGATATTGCCGAACGCTTGCAGGATGTGGGTATTAAGGCGCTCACCATTCACGGGCGTACCCGTGCACAGCTTTATAAGGGTGAGGCCGACTGGACTCTTATTGGCGATGTGAAGGCCAACCCTCGTATGCAAATTCCAATTATTGGTAATGGTGATATCGATGGCCCCGAAAAAGCGGTGGAGTACTTCAACCGCTATGGTATGGATGCCATTATGATTGGTCGTGCCACCTATGGTCGCCCTTGGATTTTTAAGGAGATTAAGCACTTTATGCAAACAGGCAAACTTATGCAACCCTTTACGGTTGAGGAGAAGGTGGCTATAGCCAAGGAGCATTTGGCTAAGTCCGTTGAGGTTAAGGGCGAGAAAAGGGGAATACTTGAAATGCGTAGGCATTTTACCTGCTATTTCAAGGGTTTACCCAATTTTAAGGAGTTACGCTTAAAGCTGGTAACCACTAACTGTCCTACTGAGCTTAACAATTTGCTGTCGCAGGTTGCTGAGAGATATGCTGGCTTTGTTCAGGACCAGAGCATTAACCCATCGCCGTGGGCATAGTGTCAGAGTGAATGTTTTATCAAACACAATCAGAGTTTTGAAGCGAAAATCATTTTTAAACTCAACCATTTTCCTTGCCATTGTAGCCTGCATATTGTGGTCAACCGCTTTTGTGGGTATTAAAATAGGGCTTGAATACACATCACCATTTCAGTTTGCTGGTATTCGCTTTTTTATATCGGGACTGCTAATTATTCCCTTTATCCCCAATTTGCGCGAAAAGCTAATTGTTGCCAAGCAAAATGTTCCAAAAATTTTGCTGGTTGGTTTTGTGCAAACCTTTTTGCAGTACGCCATTTTTTATAAAGGAGTCGATATGGTTCCCGGTGCGCTAGGCGCCATGATTATTGGTTCGGGTCCCCTCTTTATTGCCATAGTTGCCCATTTCTTTATGCCAGGCGATACCCTAAACCGCCGCAAGGTAGTAAGTATTCTGGTGGGTTTGCTGGGCATTGTAGTTAT
>CAZGQZ010000322.1:0-2528 GCA_964527985.1 uncultured Rikenellaceae bacterium
GGGTTAGGAGAGAAGGAGAACATTTAAGCATGATAACCTTCGGAAATACAACTCACATGTGCCTCGAGGCAGCAGATGCACTAGAAAAAGAACATGGAATTTCTGTGGAAGTTGTTGATATTCGCTCAATAGTACCGCTTGATACCGAAACTATTTTGTCGTCTGTAATGAAAACAAGTAAGGCTCTAGTGGTTCACGAAGATAAAGTTTTTGGTGGCTTCGGAGGAGAGATTGCTTCAATTATTGCCGAGAGTGCATTTGAATATCTCGACGGACCAGTAAAACGAGTTGGAGCAGCTTTTACACCAGTAGGGTTCAATCGGATACTCGAATCTGCAATCCTGCCTAATACTCAAAAGATACTTAATGCAGCATTAGATCTTTACAAGTATTAATGTTTTAATGGAATATTAATTTGGATATCAAGTTTCAGATACACTAAGCTATAACACAAGGTGAGTGTTTAAAAATTTCTGAATAGCTTTTTGAAATGAAGACAACACCTGACCAAAAACAACATGTAATAGGATGAAAACAGCAATAGTATATAGCCATAAGGCAACAAAAACATCAAAGGCTGCAAAAATGATCATCGATGCTTTGAAACTGAAGCAAATAGATGACATTGATGTAGAAAATTTGGATGTAAAAAAGCTATCGAAATACGATTTGATACTTCTCGGGTCTCCAAGTTGGTTCGATGGTGAATTAGCAGTTTATTGGGACGAACTTGTTCCTGAGATTGAAGATACTGATTTCTCAAAAACATATGTTGCCATATTTGGCAATGCAGATCAGGTTAATTATCCCGAAAATTTTGGTGATGCAGTAGGGATTTTGGCTGATGTTTTTCAGAGTTGTGGAGCAAAATTAATTGGAATGACCACAATTGAGGGATATACATTCGATTCATCGCGAGCTTTACGAGAGGGCTTATTTACTGGGTTGATTCTCGATTTTGAAAACCAATTAAAACTTAACAAAGAAAGAATTAGCAATTGGGCAAGAAATGTGCTTCAAGAAGTAAACCAATAGGGGCAATCGTATAACACATAATTATTTCAACTTTTTGATTGAGCGCTTAAAATATTTTACATAAAGAGTATTTCGGGTTTGCTAATTCGCTTCATTAGTTGTAAATTTGTTAATGTTACTATAAGAAGAAGAAAATAATTATAACCTATTTGAAAGCAACATGGAAGTACTAAACATTAAAGGATCTCACGAAACACCCGAGGTGATTTTCGACAA
Source organism: uncultured Rikenellaceae bacterium (assembly GCA_964527985.1). Lineage (GTDB taxonomy): Bacteria > Bacteroidota > Bacteroidia > Bacteroidales > Tenuifilaceae > Perlabentimonas. Next base: position 1,252 of record CAZGQZ010000322.1, read on the forward strand.
GGACAATGCAATATTCTCAATTACTGGAAAATCGTTACCCGAGGATGTTAAAGAGTTTTATAACCCTTTAATTAAATGGGTTGCAGAGTATTCCGAATCACCTAACCCTGAAACCGTTCTTAAGGTTAAGATGGATTACTTTAATACAGCATCTTCAAAAATGCTCCTCGAAATTTTTGAGAAGTTTAAGGATATGCTCGATGCTGGGCATAAGGTATCTATTGACTGGTATTACCAGGAAGATGATGAAGATATGCAGGATGCTGGTGAGGACTATGCCGATATAGTTGAGGTACCTTTCAATTTCATTAAATACCAACCAATAGCACAATAGCCAATATGTGCTATTGAATTTTATTAGAGCAAGCATGAGGGTTATTGATATTCCGCCAACAGAAATTACACCTAAGGTTATTTTGGATAAGGATAACGGTATTTTTTTAATTCAAGGGAAATGCTTGCCCGAAGATGTGAAGAGTTTCTATAACCCGGTTATAGAATGGTTTGATGAGTATAGGGAAAACCCTAATGATTTAACCAACATTGTGCTTGATTTTGATTACTTTAACACAGCATCCTCTAAAATGATTTTGATAATCCTTTCAAAACTTAGAGATTTGTACCGGTTAGGAAAACAGGTAGAGGTTACATGGATGTTCCCAATGTACGACGCTGAACTTTCCGAAGCGGGAGAGGAGTTTTCTGATTTGCTAAATATACCTTTTAACTTTGTACCTAAAGTAGAAAAGCCACAATAACATTATATCTAATATGAAAAAATTACATATAAAGCCTCATAAAGATTCGCCCGAAATTATATTCGATCCTGATAATAACCAATTTAAAATTAAGGGTATTTGCCACCCTGAAAATGTTACCAAGTTTTTTCAACCTGTAATGGACTGGCTTGAAGAGTATAAGCAATACATTGAAAAATCTAAAACCTCTAATGAAATTAAATTGATAATATTTTTTAGGTATTTTAATTCTGCAACTTATAAGTACTTAATTACCCTTTTGCAAAAATTTTATGAGTTTACCGAAGTAGGATGCTCATTATACGTTGATTGGTACTATGAAACCGATGATGAAGAGATGAGAGAGTCAGGCGAAGAACTATTCGAATTTAGCGGTTTAAAAATACCTCATAAATGCATTGAATCTCCATTCAGCTAAGTTTACCCCACATGCCGAAACGAAAAAAAGCAGCCTATTTGGCTGCTTTTTTGTGATTCAGCTGGGGCTCGAACCCAGGACCCCATCCTTAAAAGGGATGT
>CAZGQZ010000323.1:0-2510 GCA_964527985.1 uncultured Rikenellaceae bacterium
CGAATTGGATTCGGAATTAGCAGCAATATTACCCAAGCAATACTCCACATTCCTCCAAGAGTTTTCAGAACCCTTAATGCTGCTCTCGATTTAACGTAGACTTTGCCTTGTGGTGAAATAAAAACAACACTACTAGTAAAAACTTGATCGGGAATACTAACGTCAAACTTTCCATCAAAGCTTTGAGAGGGTTGCAATGCTATTCGTTCCTTCCTATCGAAGCGTTGGGTAAAACGCACTAGCCACGAACAGAGGTTGCAGTAACCATCGTAAATAAGCATTGGCTTTGAAGGCATATCCCTATCGTTCTTTTACGTAGCATCCTAAAATTTCGGCAATGTAAAATCTATGGTAATCCTTTGCAGAGTAGACCTTACTATCAATACCAACGTCGATAAAGTTTTGAGGCTTAATGTCATCAGCATATAGCTTGCGGCAATCGAAAACTAAGCGTGCCTGCTCAAATGCTACTCCATTTTCAGGAGTATCGGTTGGAACAAGGCCCGTTTCCTTTGGCTTATCAAAATCTCTTCCCGATTTTGATCCACAAAACGATAGCGCTTCTCGCATATTACCGTGGCCAAAAAAGGACAGGGTAAAAATGTCGTTTGCCTCGGTGTACCCATAAGTATGCCGCTGAGGCCGAACGTAAATAGTGGCAACTGGCTTATTCCACAGAATACCAAAACCTCCCCACGATGCCGTCATTGTATTAAACTTTTCCGCTGTTCCAGCAGTGATGAGCATCCACTCTTTATCGAGCATATCGAATACGTTCTCATTAAGGAGAGATACACTTCTCCTTTTAAACTGTTGCAAAAATTCCATTTCGATGGTTTTAGCTTGGCTTTAAAGCCAAAATGGCTACTTGTAGTACTCGTATGAATATTTGTAAAGCACTCTGTAACGGTATGGGGCAAAATACTGATCGGTTTCTACCAGCTTACCTTCCCTGTCGTAGGTTGACTGTTTATGCGAGAACTCATCTTGCTGCCCTTCGCTCCAGCGTTCTTCAAGCAAGTTCCCTTTAGCATCGTAGTTGTATTTTGACTGAGTGAACTTTGTTCCGTCGGGGTTATGCTGAATAACCTCAACTAGTAAATCGGCGCTGTTGTATACGTACTCCATTTTTTTGGTGAACTTACCCGAGAAGAACTCGCTGGTTTCAACCTCTCTTCCTTTGGCATCGTATTTATAGGTAACCTTTTTGAGTTCCTTCCCATCTGCGGCTAAACGCTGCTCCTCAATTAGATTATCATTACTATCGAATTTTTTGTTAACAATAGCATTTAGCACCTTATCGGGGCTATATATTTTAATTTGCTGATTATTGCCATCGTAGCTATAAACCCAACGTTCGTCAACCTTGTTTCCAACCCCATACTTAACAATCTCTTTAGTCTTATCGTTTGGGAAATAATCATATGTTACCCTGTAACCTGTAGCACCATCAAAAATTACCTCAACATTTTTTAGACCTTTACTATTATAGTGAATCGATTGCTTATAGCTAACCTCCGGCTCAGGTTTATTAATTTTTTGGTACATGATATACTCCGTCCTGAGGTTGTCATCATTGTACTTGTAAAGCAAACGCGATGAGATTTCACCGCTTGACCGATAGTTTATTATCTCAATCGGATTCCCGTTTATATCGTACTGGGTTTCGGTGGTTTTATAGCCATTTTTATTGGGTTCTCCTTTGGTGTATCTGTGGGTCCACTGAGTAACTGACTTAATATTGCTTTCGGCTATGCGTAAGCGCTCCTGCTCCTCGTTTTTGGTTTGTGCCGATATTGTGAATGAGAATATCGATACCAGCACAATAAAAAAACTCACTCTCATAATTTTTGCCTTTAATTATTTCAATTTATAAAAAACAAACAAGCTGATAATTGGTTTAAATCTAATCATCCTTTCCCAATGGAAGATCGAAAGGAACGGTTACTGCCAGCAAAAAGTAATGTCGCTTATTATCGTAAGGCACAAAATGGTAAAAAAGTTTTTTACCCGACTTACGGGCAATATCAATTAGACCCAGGCCTGCTCCCCCCTTTTCGTTTAGATTGCCCTCCATCATCTGCTTAAGAAATATCTTTTTTAGCATGTTCCGATCGGCACTGTTTATAGTAATTAACCGTTCCTCTAGCGCTTTCAACTTTTCATTTCTCACTAAATTTCCGGTTACCACATAAAACGATTCTTTTTCTTGTCCAACTATAAAAAGGCCATTCCCAATTTGTCTATCGTTCTTGTCATAATCGTCGGAGTGCTTAGTAATATTCTGTAAGCACTCAATCATGATATGAAAAACCCTTTTACGAATAGAGGTTGGCAGATTTTTTTCGGCTATCTTTCTGTTGGCCATAAAGGCGAATGAACGCATTATCTGGTGGTTCATTTCTCCCTTATATATCAAGGGAAAACCACTCGTAGCCATCTCACTCGAGAGAGTAGATTTAATGAAGTAGATAATGTTATCCATTAAGGATTGAAATTATAAAAAAAAA
>CAZGQZ010000324.1:0-2443 GCA_964527985.1 uncultured Rikenellaceae bacterium
TCAAAGGGGTATAAATCAACTATAACCAAATCAATTTCAGGAATCTTATACTCCTCAAGCTGAAAAAGGTCATTTTCGTTTCCTCTTCGTGCAAGTAAGCCTCCAAAAATTTTTGGGTGTAGCGTTTTTACTCGCCCACCAAGAATCGACGGGTAACCTGTAAGGTCTTCAACCGATGTGGCCTGCACTCCGCAGTCTTGTATGTAATTTAGCGTTCCTCCTGTTGATACAATTTTTACATTAAACTTGTTAAGAAGATGAACTATATCATCTAAGCCATCCTTATGGTAAACAGAAATGAGCGCTGTTTTGATTTGTTTCATCTTTTTGAAATTCAGATATTTGAATGGGTTAGGGGTTGTTTGTAATGCATAGCTAACTTATTACAGGATACAAAAATGGCTAAATCCATTGAATTTACCACCTTTAAATGGGTATAAATTAATAATATGTTGCGTATTTTTTTAAGTCGCTTTTTATACCTTTGAGCAATTAACTGAATCGGAAACGTAAATTACGCTTTTTTTACCTCAATATTTAGCATGAAACAGATCAAATCGATCGTTATTTTGGTTAAGGTTATGCGCGAGAGCATCAACTTCGCATACCAGGCAATTAGCGTTAATAAGATGCGAACATTCCTCTCGCTTTTTGGAATAACCATAGGTATATTCGCCATAATTGCGGTTTTTACTATTCTCGATTCGCTTGAGAAAAATGTTAGAGAAAGCCTTGAGTCGTTGGGTGATAACGTAGTTTACGTTCAAAAGTGGCCATGGTCAATTGGCGGGGAGTACCCCTGGTGGAAGTACATGAATAGGCCGCAACCATCGCTTGAGGATTTGGCCGAGATACGCTCGCGTAGCCAGTTTGCTCAATCGGCAGCAATAATGCTAAATTTCAGAACGGCTATTAAGTATGATCGTAATTCGGCACCCAATGGGCAGGTAATGGCTATATCTGATCAGTACGATGAAATCCGCTCTTTCGACATAGCCGAAGGCCGATACTTTTCGCCTTTTGAGCTGGACGCCGGAAGGCATATTGTAATCTTGGGTAATGAACTTGCAAGCGAACTTTTTCAGGGCGCAAATGCAGTGGGCGAAGTTTTGAAAATTGGCGGGTACAACGTTGAGGTAATTGGCGTTTTGAAAAAAGAGGGCAAATCGGCCTTGGGCGATGATAGTCACGATAACTTGGCGCTTATCCCAATCGATTTTGCCCGTTCTTTTGTCGATTTTCGAAGGGTAGGGCTAACCATTATGGTAAAGGCCATTGATGGTATGCCTGCCTCTGAACTTATTGATGAGCTAAAGGGAATACTCCGAACATTCAGGAGGTTAAAGCCAGTTGAAGACGATAACTTTGCTCTTAATCAGGTTAGCCTGTTAAAGCAAGGGATTGATAACATTTTCATTATGATTAATCTTGCAGGATGGATAATTGGCGGATTTTCAATTCTGGTTGGCGGATTTGGCATTGCCAATATAATGTTCGTGTCGGTTAAGGAGCGTACAAATATCATAGGAATTCAGAAGGCTTTGGGTGCCAAAAACTCCTTTATTCTTATGCAGTTTCTTTATGAGTCTGTGTTGCTCTCAGTTGTTGGTGGAGCAATAGGGTTACTTTTTATTTTTATTGGTACAACGCTAGTTAGCAATCTATCCGATTTCTCAATATCGCTTACGTTCGATAATATTTTGTTGGGCCTAATGGTATCGGCAATAATTGGAGTAATTTCGGGTTATGCCCCTGCTTGGAAAGCCTCAAGGCTTAGCCCTGTTGAAGCTATAAATACAAAGTCCTAACTGCTATGCTTTTCAATGTGGTTGGTTAGCTCAACAAACTGGCTAACTCCGAGCTGTTCTGGTCTCTTGTCGAATAACGGATGAGGTTCGGTTATGTTACCAAATACCGCCCGAATTGAATTGCGAAGCGTTTTTCGTCGTTGGTTAAATCCAGCTTTCACAACTTTTAAAAATAGCTGCTCGTTACAACCTAATTGGTTAACGTTATTGCGCGTTAACCTAATTACAGCCGATTTTACCTTTGGAGGTGGCGTAAAAACTCCCTCGCTAACAGTAAAAAGGTATTTAATATCAAAATATGCTTGCAGCATTACGCTGAGTATGCCGTAGGTTTTCGACCCGGGAGGCTCACACATACGCTGCCCTACCTCGCGCTGAACCATACCAACAACTTCGGTTATCGATGCTCGGTTTTCAATTACTTTAAAAAAAATTTGTGAGGAGATGTTATACGGAAAGTTGCCAATTATTGCAATTCTCCCTGTTGATATCTGGTTAAGGTTATACGATAAAAAATCGGCATGAAGCAATCGGTCTTTCAGCTGAGGCATGTTTATGCTTAGGTATTCAACCGATTCGGCATCAACATCGGCAGCAAAAAACTTTTCGCCAAATTTTGCGAGCAGAGGCTCAGT
>CAZGQZ010000325.1:0-2439 GCA_964527985.1 uncultured Rikenellaceae bacterium
CGGGACTAATCTTAACTTCAATAACTGGCTCAATTTTTCCATTGGCAGATATGCTCTCGATTATTGTCCGGTATTCGGGCTTTTCAACCACAACATCAATAGTTTCGGGCTTACCAAACATACCCTTCTTTTTGCCAATTATGGCAAGTGCGATAAGAACAACTGCGGCAATAAGCAGATACCGTAAAAGTTTTTTTGATTTCATGGGAAATGTTATGTTAAATGCTTAGGGGAATACCCTTGTAAAAATCTAATATTTTAGTTTTAAAAATGTACTCATACTTTGCGCTCAGCAAATCGGCCTGCGCCTTTGCTAATCGGGTTTTCGATGTTGTATAATCGAGTGAATTTGCCAAACCAAGCGTAAACCGCTGTTCGGTATACCTAAAGGCCTCTTGAATAGCCGTTAAATTCTTCTCGGTAGCCTTAAACTTGTTGTATGCTGCTATTGCATCGGCTTGTGCTTGCTGAATATCTTTAAAAAGCACATTTTTTTCTTGCTCTAGGCTTAAACGAGCATTATCTAGGTTTATTCTAGCGTTTGATATTGATGTTCTGACCTGAGAACCGTTGAAAATTGGAATTGAAAGGCTAAGGTATACGTTTGTATTGGCATTATCTTTAATTTGATCGAAAAATGGATCTTCGGCAAATAGCGAGTTTGAGCGAAGTGAATGCTGGGATCCTGTCCCGTAACTTGCACCAAGAGATAACCTTGGGCTTTGACCTCCTCGTGCAATTAGCACTCCTTTTTCTGCGCTTTGCATTCGCAATTGAGCTCCTTGTATTTGGGGTAAAAAAGCTTGCGCTTGATCGAAAATTTGAGCCGAATTTGCGACAACTGGATCTTGATTTAAGGCATCAATTTCTGGCTTCAGTATTGCGAAACCCTCAGTTGTGCGGAGATCGAGGAGCTGTGTGAGGCTAAGGTATGCCATATCGAGCTGATTTTGTGCGTTTACCAGCTGTAGCTCATCCGATGCTTGCTGAGCTTCAATCTCCATTAGGTTTCCTTCGGGTAAACTCCCTGCCTCAACCAGCTTTCTTGTTCGCTCAACCTGCATAGCGCTAAGCTCAAGCTGCATTTTATTCGACTCAACTATCTCATCGCTAAAAAGTATTTGCAAGTAGGCCGCGGCAATATTCAGGGCAATGCTGTTCTTAAGCTTCTCAACATCGCTAATGCTTGCCTGTAAGTTTAACGCCTCCTGCCTCTTGGTATTTGTAAGCTGCAAGCCATTAAAAAGCGTAACCTGCGAGCTAATTGACATACTAGTTGATTGAATATCGTTACGCTCCTTTTGGTTTGTTATAAAGTTAGTTGAGCGCCCGAAGCTGTAACTATGATTGCCCGAAATATTTAAATTTGGATAGGCCCCATGTTTTGCCCTAATAAGCTGATTTTGGTTGAGCCTAATATTCAGCTCTTGCTGCTTAACCTGAATGTTGTTCTCGAGTGCGTACTCAATACATTGTTGTAGAGACCACGATTCCTGTGCTAAAGCAGAGAAACCTATACAACAAAACACGATAATAAAGGCAAAGGCTCGTTTTAGTAGAAGCATATAAATACTAATTAGTTCGGTTATAAAACTACGAAGATAGAACAATATTTTGTCGGTTGGTTTAAAAAACAGCTAATTAAACTTACAAAACTGAGTTAACAATACCATAAATGTTTACTTTAGCTTTTATTATAGTAAATTAAATCATTTAAACCATGGGTTTCTTCAACAAGCAAAAACCACAAACCGTTGACGTAAAAGGGAATGCCCTACGATGTCCGGTATGTAATAACGATCAATTTTACACCAAAAGAGTTCAGCTAAATACCGCTTTAGCATCATTTTTCAACCTCGACTGGGCCAACAGAAGTGCAACATGCTTTATATGCTCAAATTGCACTCATATTTCATGGTTTATGGGAGGCTAATAAATATAAAAAGCCCCTGAAAATTCAGGGGCTTTTTGTTGACCTACAAGGACTCGAACCTTGACCGACAGAACCAAAATCTGCTGTGCTACCATTACACCATAGGTCAATCCTAATTTTGCTTTTCTGCAAAAGCGTGGCAAATATAAAAGCTTTTTTTTGAGTGACAAAACTTTTCAATTTTTTTTACTTAACCTCCACAAGTCTTTCGCCTTTCATTAACCACAGACGATTAACCATCTCATCGGGCCAGCATAGGCAATAGTCCTGATCGGAGCTCAAATAAGGCTCAAGGCTACTATGGATGTACACCCGTTTCCCTTCTGGTACTTTAAGCGTTACTTCAATGTCTTGAGCGCGCCACTTATCACCTCTTTTAAGGATAAAGTAGGGATTTACTTGCAAATTATTATCGTAAAACTTGTAGGGTAACGATATTCCGTCGGCACTCCGACGAGCAAGCTGTTTTGTTGCACCCCTCGATTTTTTTTCAAGCACAATTTCGT
>CAZGQZ010000326.1:0-2423 GCA_964527985.1 uncultured Rikenellaceae bacterium
ACTGGAACGAGGTTAAATCGACAGCAAACCAAATGCTTCAACGGAAAAAGGAGAGGCTTGAACTTTTAGCAGAGCTGCGTATTAGCGGCGATCTTAGTCAGGAAAAGTTTGAATCGAGACTAGCAGACGAAAAGCTTATTGTTGAAGCCGAGCTACATGCAATTGCTGTTCTATCAAAAGCTATTGCACAAAAAGCAGCCAATGCCGCCATTGAAATTCTAGAAAAAGCAGTAAAAATTGCCATAAAGGCGGGCATTTAGTTTTGGTAAAAATCGAAATTTAAAAACACCGAAAAAAATTACCCTATGGATCCAAATTATTTTAGCATTGACTGGGAACGCTTAGGCGAAGTACTAATTACTATTATCGTTTTCTCGTTCTTTCTTGAGCGAGCGCTATCGCCACTTTTCGAATCGCGATTTTTCATAAATCGTTTGAAAAAGAAGAGCCTAAAAGAAATAATTGCTGTGCTTTCGGGTTTCGCAATCTGCTGGATTTGGCATTTCGACGCCATTAGCTTTGTTTTTCCAAAAGAGTCAACATCGGTAATTGGCTACTTTATTACAGGAGCAATTATTGCCGGAGGAAGCAAAGCATCAATAAAGCTATTTAAAGATTTGCTAGGCGTTAAAAGCACCGCGCAGGCCGAACTCGAAAAATAGTGAACTACCCACTTTTTCTTTAGAAACACACTAAAGATAACAAGCTCATTCAAAAAAAATGAATAGCAAAATGAAAAAACTTATCACTATCACGCTACTCCTCATGGCTCATATAAACCTAATGGCTGACTATTTGGAGGTAAGGCGAAATGTTGGCATTAAAGCCGAACCCATATCATCGGTCGAAGTAATTTACCAAGCTAATGCCGGAGAGCAATTTGCTTTGCTAAACGATGGTAACCAAACAAATGGCTACTACAAAATTGCACTAGAGGGAGCAAGAACTGGTTGGATTTACCGCACAATGGTTCGCCTATACAAAGGCGATTTACCTCCAAAACCCAATACCATCTTTTCGTTTGCTACTTTTTATGGTATCGGTCAAATTCCAAAAGAATACTACAAAGGAACCGAAGCGCTAAAAGGCCAAGCGCTAAAAAGAAAGTTACACCAGATTATTAATGACCACAAGGTTTACAGCTACGATGAGGCTTGGTCAATCATTTCAGAAACAGATAAAGACCCTGCAAACCAGAACAACGTAATACTAGTCTACACCAAACGTTCGCAAAACGCCTTTCAGCGCGATAGAGGCCCCTCGTTTAACTACAGCGCAAACAGCTACACCCACAACGACTCGTGGAACAGAGAACACGTTTGGCCAAAATCGCATGGGTTTCCGAATCCTTCTGATACTGCCTATACCGACTTGCACCACCTTCGGCCAGCCGACCGAACGGTAAACACAATCAGAAATACTCGATCATTCGATAATTGTATTGAACCATACTACGATAATGCCGGGGATATAGAAACCGATTGCTACACATCGAGCACAAGCTGGACTTGGGAACCACCCGATGAGGTTAAAGGCGATATTGCGCGCATGATTTTTTATATGGCCATACGATACGAAGGCCCTGATTACGACCTAGAAGTTGTTGACTACAATGTAGCAAAAGGGAACAAGCAACCCATTATCGGAAAATTATCGACACTTATGGAATGGCATAAGAACGACCCAGTTGACAACTGGGAGCGCACACGAAATCATGAAATATACACTAATTATCAGGGAAACAGAAATCCATTTATCGATAACCCTCAATGGGTTGAACTGATTTGGGAAAATGCGGATTAGCTTGCACAATGAACTGTTTTATAGAACGATTAAAAAACAAGTTTAGAAATAAACATAAAAAAGAAACCGGGCCTCCTCAGACCCGGTTTCACACCCTAAAAAATTAACCTAAAAGCAACTAACCTGAAACCAACTATAAACCCTAAAAATCAGGTTGTGTTACATAAACAAAAACGTGGTTTCAATGTTTTTGTTTCATTTGGTTGGCAAAATAATATATGATTTACATCATCAAAATTCTGCCAGCAGTACCTGTAACAAGAACTACACCACAAAGATACGAAGTTTTTAGCTATGAATATATCTTACTATGCTAAAAATTGGATGATATAAAACACCCTTTTTCAAGGGGCTTAATTTTAGGTATGTTTCTCGAACAAAATTTATTTCGCTAACGCTAATATCCTGCCCTCTTTTATTGAAAATTACCGAACAAGCAATGGCTGTTTTAAGCGTTGTTGCTTTTACCCTTACTGTATGCTCCGAGTAGCGAGCCGGGTGAAAATGGATATATCTACCCTCAAACCTGCCTCTGGTTACTACCCACCTCGAACCGTCGGATATGTTAACTCAAAATCCATGTTCTCGGAGTTATCTCTGATGAGTGAGCTTAAAGCAAC
>CAZGQZ010000327.1:0-2415 GCA_964527985.1 uncultured Rikenellaceae bacterium
TAAATATCAACAGATTGCTTCACAAAGAACGCTCGCAAAGACGGATGAAATTTTTCACAAAACTTGTAATAGGAACAGAAGCGAATAATCATCAAAGTAAAATTTCAGATAAAAGGCTTGCTACTTCGCATTTTCATCTATTTCCATTAGCTCTAGCCAACGTTCACCTTTTGTATCGAGTAGTTGAATAATACTGGCTATTTGTTGCGATTTATGCAGCAGCTCATCATGATGAAGAGTGCCGCTATTCACCTCCGACTCTAAGGTTGCCTTTTCGTTTTCCATATTCTCAATTTCAACCGAAAGGCTGTCCAACTCGCGGCGCTCTGCAAAGGTAAGCTTTCGGGCTTTGGTACCTGATGTGGTTTTTGGCTTCGCCTTAGCTTGCTGAGGTTTTTGGGTTTGCTGCTCAACTTTCTGGTTTTCCTTTTTCCAATCGTAGTAGTCGGTATACGAGCCCGGAAATCCGCTAATTTCACCACCTCCGTCAAATATAAGCAAACCATCAACTACCTTATCGAGAAAATGCCGGTCGTGCGAAACCACTAGCACAACGCCAGGAAAACTTTCGAGGTACGATTCGAGTACGTTTAGCGTTTCAATATCTAAATCGTTAGTTGGCTCATCGAGTATAAGGAAATTGGGGTTTCGCATGAGAATGGTAAGAAGATACAACCTGCGCTTTTCGCCCCCACTGAGCTTGCTAACATAGGCATTTTGCACATCGGGTTCAAACAAAAACATGGAAAGGAACTGCGAAACCGAAAGCGTTTTCCCATCGCCTAACGTAACTACCTCGGCCACTTCGCGAGCAACATCAATAACCTTTTGGTTATCGTTTATTCGCATCCCCTCTTGCCTATAGTAGCCAAAAACAACTGTTTCGCCAACCTCAATAGTTCCTTTATCGGCTGGGATTGCTTGTGTGATGATGTTTAAAAAAGTTGACTTGCCCGTACCGTTGTCGCCCACAATGCCCAGTCGCTCGAAGCGATTAAAAGTATAGGAAAAACCGTTGAGAATTATCAGTTCACCAAAGGATTTAACCAGCCCTTTCGCTTCCAGAATTTTCTTCCCGAGTCTTGCAGCTCCAACGTTAATTCGCACGTTGCTGTTGCTAAACCGCTGTGTGGCTTTCGACCGTAGCTCGTAAAAAGCATCAATCCGATACTTCGCCTTAGTGGTTCGTGCTGGAGGAGAACGTCTCATCCAATCGAGCTCCTTTTTAAGCAAGTTTGATGCTTTGTCAACCTGTGTTGAACGAGCATTAATGCGCTCTTGGCGCTTCTCAATAAAGTATGCGTAATTTCCCTTGTACCAGAATAGCTCTTTGTGGTCAATCTCTGCAATATCGGTGCAAACCCTATTTAAAAAAAACCTATCGTGGGTTACCATGAGCAGGGTAATTCGGCTATTTATTAAAAAATCCTCAAGCCACTCAACCATATCGAGGTCGAGATGGTTTGTGGGCTCATCGAGAATTAAAAAGTCGGGCTCGTTAACTAAGGCTGCTGCAAGTGCTACCCTTTTTTGCTGTCCTCCCGATAGGGTTGCAACCTGCTGCTCAAGGTCAAGGATTTTTAGCTCGGTTAGTATTTGTCTGGCTTTTACTTCAATCTCCCAAGCGCTATGCTTGTCCATTAGCTCAAGGGCAATTTGCATATCATCCTTCGCTCCCGATTTTAGTGCCTTTTGATAGCTAAAAATGGCATTAGCCTTGTCTCCTGCTGAGGAGAACACATTTTCGATTATTGACTTAGAATCATCGAGTTTAGGATTTTGATCGAGGTAGCCGAGCTGCAAATCGTTCTGCCAAACAATATTACCGGCATCTTTCGATTCAACTCCGGCAATAATTCTAAGCAGAGTTGTTTTACCTGCACCATTTCGTGCAATTAAGCCCACGCGCTGATCCTTTGCAACGGTGAACCTTATATTCTGGAATAGAGTTAAATCGCCAAACGATTTACTAACATCTTCAACCTGTAGATATGGAATCATCAAAAATTCAATTTAAATATTTACCGCCACGATTTCATATAGATAAGCAGCACAAGGCCAAAAATTTCCAAACGGCCTAAAAGCATGTTAAGGGTAAGCAAAAACTTTCCAAAATCGGGGATTATAGCATAATTAGAAGCCGAACCAACCTCACCAAAACCCGGACCAACAGTACTTATTGTAGCAGCCGACGCAGAAAATGCGGTTGTAATATCAACATCCATAGCAGTTAAAGCCAAACCATTGACAAAAAGTATAAGAATGTAAAGAACAATAAAAAGCAAAACCGAATCAACTGTGTCATCATCAATAGGCTGACCATCAATTCTTACGGGAATTACAGCTTGCGGGTGTTGTAATTTTAACACTTGACGCTTAAGCGATTTGAAAAAGATAACCACCCTATCAACCTTA
>CAZGQZ010000328.1:0-2408 GCA_964527985.1 uncultured Rikenellaceae bacterium
GATGAAGATGCTCGGGAAGCCACAAAATCATCGAGACGTTGGGCTGGCGCCACAAAACCATCGCCCACTTTATTGCTGAAAGCTAGCTGTTCGAGGTACATCTGAAAATCGAGCCCTGCCAGTTGGTCTCTTCCTGTATCCTTAGGAATATCTTCTATTCTAACCTCAACAACAATACCCGAGTTAGCCCATTTCGAATTGCGTGCAGATGGCGACATCCCATTTACAACTACTTCGTTAGCGCCCGATACGGCTGGAACAATAAAACCTCCTGGACACATGCAAAATGAGTAAACACCTCTACCCTCAACCTGATCGACTAAGCTGTAGCTAGCCGCTGGAAGGTAACTTTCGCGCTTAATGCCATGGTACTGAATTGTATCGATAAGCTCCTGTGGATGCTCAACCCTCACACCTATTGCAAAAGGCTTTGCCTCAACCAGTATACTTTTTCGCCAAAGCATTTGGTATATATCTCGTGCCGAATGTCCAGTAGCCAGAATAACCCCTAGGGCTCTTATCTTTTCGCCACCGCTTAAAACCACACCCTTTGCAACGGAATTCTCAACAATTAGGTCTTCAACTTTGCTGTTAAAATGGATTACTCCGCCGTAGTGCTCAATGGTGCTTCTTATACTCGCAATTACCCGTGGGAGCACATTGGTACCAATATGCGGGTGAGCCTCATACAGAATTTCCTCTTGCGCTCCATGGTTATACAAAGCGCTCAGTATCCGGTTAATGTCGCCCCTTTTACGCGATCGGGTGTAAAGTTTACCGTCGGAAAAAGTACCCGCACCCCCTTCGCCGTATGCATAGTTTGACTCTGGATTGAATTGCTTATTTCGATTTAGCATGGCCACATCGCGCTTGCGGGCGCTAACATCCTTACCTCTTTCAATAATTATAGGTTTATAACCAAGTTCGAGTAACCGTAAAGCAGCAAATAATCCGGCAGGCCCTGATCCCACAACAATTACCTCAGGTGCCGAGGTTACATTTTTATATTCAAACTTTGGAAAATATGAGTCAACAGCTTCGTGCTTGCCGTAAACCCTAAGCCCAATGTTTACTCTAACTTTACCTCTTCGAGCATCGATACTTTTTCGGGTAATTAAAACATTGCCTACATCAGCTGCATTATAGCCTAACTTACGTATGGCCTGATCTTTAACGTAAGTTTCGGATGAGGCTTGCTTGGGGGTCAGTATAAGCGTAACATCAACGGGCATCGAGTAGCTTTCTATTCGAAATGAAAAGCAATGGTAACCACATTCGACCTCATGTGCTTAATGGCCTGCGCAAAGTTTTCGGCTCCTTCGGCATAATCATCGGCAAAAACGTTTAGAAAGCCCGATGAGTACTTTATCTCTGTTGAGAACTTAAAGAATGTAAGAAAGTTGTCTAAACCAAAGCCAAACTCATAGTAAAAATCGCCCTTTACTAGCCTAATCATAACACCCTCATCGAGGTTCAGCTTTTTGTATGCTGCCATATCGACCCGAAAATTTACTCCTGCTAAAAGGTATGGTACCGTATTGTTCTTCCGGCGGGCACTATACTTAAGGCTTAGTGGCATTTCAATAAACGACGATTCGAGCTCCATAGTTGTGGGCGTAGCCTCACCGGGCAGATAAAACGATACGTCGCGCTGACCAAAGGCAAGCCCAGGTAGGAATCGCAGGTGTAACGATTCTATTATTCGGAAATCGGAAATGGCATTTACATTAAAACCCGGAATTATATGGCTATTGTCGACAAAATACTGAGTTGTATCATTATCTAAAGACACTTGAGGTTGAACGCTCGACTTTACGGTAAAGTCCATAAAGTTTAACCCAAGCGAAAAGCCAAAACGTAACCGTTTTTCACGTTCGTAATCAGGATCGTTAAGTATTGGGTTTGGCTTAATTTGAGCAAGAGCAACTGTAGACTCTGCTGCGCAAATTGCCAATACCGCTAAAATAATTAAAACTTTTTTCACCCCTTTGTGCTTTTCAATACTAGTTAACGATTCAATTTAAAAGATATTGCTCATTGTAAATAGATACAAAACAAAAGCCTGTTCCTTAAAGTTTCTGCGCTCTATAAATTGCGGCAATACCAAAACTCTGAATTTGATAATGCGCATTACTGAAACCAGCCTTATTAAGTAAATCAACAAACTCTTTTCGCTCCTTAAACTGCCTAACCGAATTGGGCAAATAGGTGTATGCCGAACTATGTCCCGACACTTTTTTCCCAATAAAAGGTAAAACTTTAGTAAAGTAAAAGCGGTAAACGAACCTAACAAAAAAAAGTTTAGGCGTAGAAAACTCAAGTATGTTTATGGTTCCACCTTTCTTTAGCACTCTAAAAATCTGCTGCAACCCAGCCAAAGGGTCTTCAAAGTTACGAACTCCAAAAGC
>CAZGQZ010000329.1:0-2401 GCA_964527985.1 uncultured Rikenellaceae bacterium
GGTTTGGAGATTTAAAAGAAATCATCCTCAGAGATAAGCAGCTGATCGTCCTGATTAACTATTTGCTCATCACAATCAATCCTAACGTTCAACCCTTTTAGTGGTTTGTCCCAAGTGTCGTTGGGGGTTACACCTAAGTGCCCATCGTTAAATACCTTATCGAGGAAAATAGCAAAAATTGGAAGCGCCATATTTGCTCCCTGTCCCATACCAATTTCCTTAAACCTAACCGATCGATCCTCGGCACCAACCCAAACACCACCAACTAAATTGGGGACAATGCCCATAAACCAACCATCGGAATGGTTTTGTGTTGTACCCGTTTTACCGCCAATAGGCCCATGCAGGTTGTATCGGTAGCGAAGTCTTATTCCAGTTCCCTTATTAATAACTTCCTCTAAGAGATTAAGCATTAGGTAAGCCGTTTGCTCGCTTATGGCCTCGTTTCGCTGTGGATGAAAAGTTGCTAAAACATTTCCGTTCTTATCCTCAATTCGAGTAACCATAAGGGGCTCGGTATGCACACCCTTGTTTGCAAAGGTTCCATATGCTCCAACCATTTCGTAAAGCGAGAGTTCGGAAGTGCCAAGGAAAGCAGAAACAACTGGGTCGATACGGCTTGTAATGCCCATTTTCTGGGTAACCTCAACCAGTGCCGATGGATTAAACTGCTTCATTAGCCATGCTGAAATATTGTTTACCGAATTGGCCAAGCCCCATTTTAGGGTAACCATTTGCCCGTCGTATTTAGAGTTTCCTGAGTTTTTTGGAGTCCATGTAGTATCTGCAACCAAAAACGTTTGAGGTACATTTGGTACTTTTTGGCAAGGTGAATATCCCTCCTGCATAGCAAGTGTGTAAAGGAAAGGTTTTATGGTAGAGCCAACCTGTCTTTTCCCTTGACGAACATGGTCGTACTTAAAGTACCTAAAGTTAGGGCCACCAACCCAAGCTTTAACATACCCTGACTTTGGATCCATCACCATAAAACCCGCTCGAAGGTGGCGCTTGTAGTGCTTTATTGAATCGAGAGGCGATAACAAGGTGTCTTTCTCTCCTTCCCAGGTAAATATTCGCATGGAGGCTTTAGTGTTAAAATGCCTCATTATGCTGTCCATTGGAACTTTATTGTTCCTGAGAATTTGGTAACGCCTGGTTTGGCGCATCGATCGCTTGAGTATTGCATTTATTTGCTCCTGCGAAAGATCGTCGTGGAAAAGTCGATACCGTTCTTGCTTTTGCTCCTCATCAAATGCAGGCTGAAGGTAATCGCCTAAGTGTTCAACAACAGCATCCTCAGCATACTGCTGCATTCGGCTGTTTATTGTGGTGTAAATTTTTAACCCATCGCGGTATATGTCGTAGGGTTTGCCGTCGGGCTTTAAATTTTTATTACACCATCCGTAAAGCGGATTGTTTGCCCATTGCAAAGAATCCTCCCTATATGATTCGTAAGAAAAGTACCGATCAGGATCTGGCTCGGATTTTATGAGTATTTGCTTGAGCGAAGCTCTGAAATAGGTGGCTAACCCCTCGTTGTGATCCTGCACCTTATAGTTAAGCTCTATTGGAATGGCCGATACGGAATCTCTAACCTCAGGTGTAATAAACCCATATTTAGCCATTTGTGAAATAACAAAATTTCGACGGGCCAACGAACGCTCTGGATTTCTAACCGGGCTATACCTAGTTGGGGCATTTACCACGCCAACCAGCAGTGCAGCTTGCTCGATGCTAAGCGAATCGGGGGTAGTATTAAAAAAGGTTTTCGATGCCGCTTTTATCCCAAAGGAATTACTTCCGA
The DNA here is from genome assembly GCA_964527985.1 of uncultured Rikenellaceae bacterium. Lineage (GTDB taxonomy): Bacteria > Bacteroidota > Bacteroidia > Bacteroidales > Tenuifilaceae > Perlabentimonas. The sequence goes on from CAZGQZ010000329.1 coordinate 1,805, forward strand.
AGGCAACCGTGTTGAAATACATTGCCATTATCTCATTCTTGGTATAGTTGCGCTCAAGCTTAACAGCCGTAATCCACTCCTTAAACTTTGTTGTAACCAAATTCGCTTTGCGAGCTATTGCTGATCGACGGTATACGGTATCGCGAGGAAATAAATTCTTCGCCAGCTGCTGAGTAATGGTACTTCCTCCGCCACTTCCTCGCTGCTGAAGAATAATTGTTTTTATTATTACCCTTGCAGTTCCTCTTGCATCAACGCCTGAGTGTTTGTAAAACCGAATATCCTCGGTGGCTACTAACGCATCGATTAGGTTAGGCGAAAGGTCATCAAAATCGATACTATGCCTAAAGTCATGAAAATAATAGCCAAGCAACTCATGATCCTCTGAATAAACCTCGGAAGCCAAGTTGCTCTTTGGATTTTCGAGCTGCTCAAACCCCGGAAGGGGCCCAAAAAACTCTAAACCAATTAGCACAAAAAGGCTAATAACCAAAACCCAGGCAAAGGCAAAAAGACCCCAAAACCAAAGTTGAAATTTGCGGTAAAAGCTACTCCTATCGGTCATATGCAAAAATTTTGTAGTATGGCCGTAAAGTT
>CAZGQZ010000330.1:0-2392 GCA_964527985.1 uncultured Rikenellaceae bacterium
CGGTAACCGATACCGAAACGCAGTACTCGCTAAAAGCATTATGCAATGGACAAACGCTAACACTAAAGTGTAGTAACGCCGTTGTTATAAGCAACTCGCCCTGTATAGTTCGATTGGATAAGAAGATACTCCGATTTAACGACATCGATGCCAAAAAGCTTATCCCATTTTTTAGGAAGGATCATGTAGTAATTCCTAAATCGGCTGAGCAAAAGTACTTTGAGACCTTTGTGCTGAATACCATACGTAACAGCAATAGCATTGTTGAGGCTAATGGTTTTTCAATTGTTGATGAGGAAAGAAATAGGCAAGCACTGCTAATACTTGAACCTTCTCTACATGGTCGTATTTCATTAATGCTCTACTTTAGGTATGGCACTAAGGATTATCTAGGTCATACGAAGGTTCAAAACGAAGTGGTGCTTAACATTAATGGCGAATACAACTTTTTGCGTTTTGCGCGAAATGCGCAATGGGAGAGCGAAATTAAGCAGCTACTCTTGTCGTTTGGATTACAAAACAACCAAGGTGCCGAGTATGCGCCCAAAGGGATGCAAACCGAGCATGATATAGTTGAATGGATAAACCGAAATGCGAATCTGCTTGCTTCCAGTGGAATTCAGGTTGAGCAAAGGGCGATGCAAACGAAATTTTACATTGAACACTTTAACCTCGATTTAAAAGCGAATTATGGAAACGACTGGTTCGATGTGTTTGGCACCGTTACGCTTGCAAACTATCAGTTCCCATTTATTATGCTTCGAAAAAATATTGTTAAAGGCATAAGGGAGTTCGTGCTGCCCAACGGAGAAGTATTTATTATTCCCGAAGAGTGGTTTGCCAAGTATAAACCTTTAATGGCTGTTGCAAAGGGCGATGGCGAAAGGCTTAAAGTTTCACGATCGGCTTTTCAATTCATAAATCAGGCTGAGGTGGAATGTGCTGAGGCAAAGCAGCTAAAAGAGAAATTTGAGGGTTATGGCATAAAAACAGCATACGATATTCCAACGGAGTTTAAAGCTACGCTCCGCGATTATCAGAAATTAGGTTTGCTCTGGCTTCAAATGCTTAACAACTTGGGCATGGGTGGTTGCTTAGCCGACGATATGGGGTTAGGTAAAACTATTCAAACGTTAGCCATGCTGCAGTACGATAAGGAGAGTGCCCAAGCCATAGATGGTAATGATAGCAATTTGCAAATGGTCAAAACGTCGTTGCTTGTTGTACCTACATCGCTGCTTTTTAATTGGCAACGAGAGATAACACAGTTTGCTCCAGGTTTATCGGTTTATCAGTTTGTTGGCGCAACTCGCACAAAACAGCTCAATTGGCTTGCAAGCCACGATATTGTTATTACAACCTATGGAGTTCTCCGAAATGATATAGAACTGCTTAAAGATATTCCCTTTAACTATGTAGTTCTTGATGAAAGTCAGGCGATTAAAAATCCTACGAGCAAGGTGTACCGATCGGCAATGCTTTTAAAGGCAAAACACTTTTTGAGCCTAAGCGGTACGCCTATTGAAAACTCCCTTTCTGATTTGTGGGCGCAGCTTAACTTCATAAATCGAGGAATGCTCGGTAGCTACAAAAAATTTCGCGATGAATTTATAACTCCCATTGAGAAGGAGGGAGATGAAGAATCGCAAGAGAGGCTGAAAGACCTAGTTAAACCTTTTATACTTAGGCGAAGCAAACAGGATGTTGCCCCAGAGTTGCCAAAGCTTTCCGAGCAAGTGGTGTACTGCAACCTTACCGATGAGCAGAATAAAATTTACGAGAGAGAGAAGTCTGAAATCCGCAATCAGATTATTGGAAGCATTGAGTCTAACGGCTATGGTCAATCATCAATATCAATATTTAGAGGACTTACTAGGTTGAGGCAAATTGCAAATCATCCAAGCATGATAGAGGAGTATGCTAGTGCCGACTCGGGGAAGTTTGAAGAGGTTTGCCGAACCATAGAGACCTTAGTAGAAGAGAACCATAAGGTGCTTATTTTCTCATCGTTTGTTAAGCATTTGCGGATTATCGAAAAGTATGTAACTGCGCAAGCATTTGGATATGAAATGCTAATTGGGTCAACCCGAAATAGGCAGCAGGTTGTCGATCGTTTCCAGAATGACCCAAACACACAGCTTTTCTTAATATCAATTAAAGCGGGAGGAGTAGGATTAAACCTTACTGCTGCCGATTATATCCTTGTGCTCGATCCTTGGTGGAATCCGGCGGTGGAGAATCAGGCCATTGCAAGGGCTCATCGTTTAGGACAAGATAAGCACGTATTTGTATATCGGTTTATTTCTGCGGATACTGTAGAGGAGAAAATTCGCAAGCTGCAAGAGAGTAAGCTATTGCTATCGGGTCATTTTGTCGAAAATGCTAATCCGCT
>CAZGQZ010000331.1:0-2390 GCA_964527985.1 uncultured Rikenellaceae bacterium
ATACCAAAGGCCGAACCGACCTAGTAATTCACAATGGCAGTAATGCCAGCTCAACAGTAGGCGTAATTATCGAAACCAAAAAGCCAACCAACAGGGCTGAAATGTTGAAAACATTCGCAAGCACCTCTGAGAATAAAACAAAGGGCGAGCAAATGCTTACGCACGAAAAAATTAATGTGAAGGCTTTTCAAGAGTTGGTTTTGTACTACCTACGCGAACGGATTACGCTCAAAAACCTTGAGATTAAATACCTAATTGCCACCAACATAAACGAATGGTTTGTTTTTGATGCTAACATATTCGAAAAGTATTTTGCCCATAGCAAGGCGTTTGTAAAGCAATTTAACGACTTTGAAAACGGTAGGTTGGCAGGTAAAACAACCGAATTTTTCTACAGCGAAATTGCTGAGCCTTTTATCGAAAGCATTACACACGAAATAGAGTACACCTATTTCGACATACGAGAATACGAAAACCCGTTACGAAATAACGACAAAAAAGACGACAACAAGCTAATTGCGCTTTACAAGCTTCTCTCGCCCGAACATCTTTTAAAGCTGCCATTTACCAACGACAGCAACACGCTCGATAAGCGTTTTTACGGCGAGCTGCTACATATTATCGGGTTAACCGAAACCAAAGAAGGAAGCAAAAAAATTATTGAGCGTAGCAAGGAAGGACATCGGAACTCAGGCTCGTTACTCGAAAATGCCATAATTGAGCTCGATAGCCTCGACAAAATTTCCCGCCTCGAAAAACCCAGCCAGTTTGGAGCCAACCAGCAGGAAAGGCTTTTTAACGTTGCGCTTGAGTTAAGCATCACATGGATTAACCGAATCCTATTCCTAAAACTTCTCGAGGCACAACTTATTACCTACCACAAATTCGACAGGCTCACTGCAAGTAAAAGCGATAAGCTAGCCCGTGGATCGTACAGCTTTCTGAACTTCGAGCGGATTAAAAACTACGACGATCTGAACAGCCTTTTCTTTAAGGTTTTAGCACGGAAATTTGAGGACAGAAGCAGCGAGATAAGCGCGGTTTTTGAAAGAGTGCCTTACCTAAATAGTTCGCTTTTTGAGCCAACCGACTTAGAGCACACCACTCTTTTTATTAGCAACCTACGCGACGAAAAGCAGCTACCAATATACAGCGCCACCGTGCTAAAAGATGAGCAGGGTAAGAAAAAAACCGGAAAATTAAATGCGCTCGAATACCTTTTCGAATTTCTGAATGCCTACGACTTTACCAGCGAAGGCTCCGAGGAGATTCAGGAAGACAACAAAACGCTGATCAACGCTTCGGTTCTGGGACTAATCTTCGAGAAGATAAACGGCTACAAGGATGGCTCGTTCTTCACGCCCGGGTTCATAACCATGTACATGTGCCGCGAAACCATAAGAAAGGCCGTTGTGCAAAAGTTTAACGAGGCCAAAGGTTGGAATTGCGAATCGATTACAGCCCTTTACAACAAGATTGACGATATTGAGGAGGCCAACCAAATTGTAGATAGCCTAAAAATTTGCGACCCCGCCGTTGGCTCGGGGCATTTTCTGGTATCGGCGCTTAACGAGATAATTGCCGTAAAAAACGACCTGCGCATACTCCGCGACCGCAACGGCAAAAGGCTAAAGGAGTACCACGTTGAAGTGGAGAACGACGAGCTGATTATTACCGATGAGGAGGGCGCCATTTTTGAATACAATCCCAAGAGCAGGGAGAGCCAGCGAGTGCAGGAAACGCTGTTTCACGAGAAGCAAACCATAATTGAGAATTGCCTTTTTGGCGTTGATATAAACCCCAACTCGGTAAAAATATGCAGGTTGCGCCTTTGGATTGAGCTGCTTAAAAACGCCTACTACAAAACCGAAACCGAGCTCGAAACCCTGCCAAATATCGATATAAACATAAAGTGCGGCAACTCGCTTATTAGCCGGTTTGCCATTGATGCCGATTTAGGGCAAGCCCTTAAAAAGAGCAAGTGGACCATTGACAGCTACCGCATTGCCGTTGATACCTACCGCAACGCCCACAGCAAGGAGCAGAAAAGGGAAATGGAACGGCTTATTGCCGACATAAAGAGCGATTTTAGAAGCGAGATAGCCCAGAACGACCCCAAGCTAAAGCGCTTGCAAAAGGCCAAGGGCGAGCTCTTTACGCTAACCAACCAAACCACGCTTTTCGAAAAAACCAAAAAGGAGCAGGCCGAGTGGAACAAAAAGGTGAAAAAATACACCGATGAGATAAAAAAGCTCGAGGCCGAAATTGAGGAGATTAAGAACAACAAGATTTACGAGAACGCCTTTGAGTGGCGATTCGAGTTTCCCGAAGTGTTGAATGAGAAAGGCGACTTTGTGGGCTTTGATGTGGTGATTGGGAATCCGCCGTAT
>CAZGQZ010000332.1:0-2380 GCA_964527985.1 uncultured Rikenellaceae bacterium
GTAAAAAGGTTTAAAACGTATGGTCGCAAAAAAGCCATGAATAGCGTGGCCGATGAGTGCATTCCAATTGTGTTCATAAAAGTATCAACAGTAAGCCCGGTTAGCAAACCCAAGCCCAACAGAAGCCAGCCCGAGATCTCGTATGGCAGAAGCAGGATGAACATCACATAAATGTAAGGATTGATATACCCACTTAGCTGAAGGTTGTTGAAAACCACAACCTGAAGTAGAATTAGGAGTATGAATAAACCAGCATATCGTAAGATACCCTTTCCCATTTAGCTATTATTTATTGTTTCTTCTAGTTGGTCTTGTTCGTCTTTTTGCTTGTTTGATACAATCCAAACGTTGTACAGCTGCTTAAAGTCTCTAAATAGCTTTACTTTAATGGTATGAAAATTTGAACCCTTGCTATTATATGAGCTTATTATACCAATTGGTATGTTTTCGGGAAAAATTGATGAAAATCCACTTGTGGCAACAGTGTCGCCAATCGATAAGGGAACATGCTGAGGAATGTCGCTAAGCGTAACCTCCTGATAGTTGCCTCCCTCCCAGTACAATGATCCGTAATGGTTGGTTCGTGTTAGCTTGGCCGATAGCTTAAGGTCAACGTTTAGTAGTGATATTACGGTAGAGTAGTTTGGCGATACTCCTGCAACAATACCAACAACACCCTGGTTGGTAACAACGCCCATTTCAACCTCAACGCCATGGTTGCTGCCCTTGTTTAGGGTTAGGTAGTTGTACTGCTTATTAACGGAGTTGTTTATAATTCTTGCAGGTTGGTATGTGTACACCGAATCGGTAATTGTGTCGCCTACAACCTCCGTTAGCAGTTCAACTTTCGACGATAAAACGGCCAGCTGTTTTCGTAGTTCGAGATTTTCTTGTGCTAGTACTTTGTTTGTTTCAGATAGGTTGAAATAGCTGCTTGCCTCATCAACTTTTGAATTTGTGTACCCCGAAACTGACCGTGCAACACTCTCAAACTTCGATCGCTGGTAGTAGCTATGGTTGCTCAATAGCCAAAGCGAGAATAGCTCAAGGACTATGAACAGCAATACGAACTGATTTTTTACTAGAAATCGAAGCAGACTATTCATTTTACGCTAAAAAAGTTCAGTTCTTTATAACACAAAATTGGTTAAAAGCTACCTCATGAGGAATTGGAATCGATCTACGTTTTTCAGAGCAATACCGGTACCACGTGCTACAGCATGTAACGGATCTTCAGCAACATGGAATGGGATGTTAATCTTATCGGTTAGCCTTTTGTCCAATCCCCTCAAGAGCGCACCACCGCCAGCAAGATAAATACCCGTTTGAACAATATCGGCATATAGTTCGGGTGGAGTTTGCTCAAGTACGCTAAGTATTGCGGTTTCAACCTTTGAAATTGACTTATCCAAGCAGTGAGCAATTTCTTGGTACGAAATGGGGATCTCAATGGGTAACGCAGTCATTAGGTTTGGACCCCTAACAATGTAGTCCGATGGTTGATTCTCAAGGTCGGGTAGTGCCGATCCAACGCCAATTTTTATGTCCTCGGCAGTTTTATCGCCAATTTTAATGTTATGCTGATGCCTCATGTATGCCTGTATGTCGGCAGTAAAAGCATCGCCTGCAATACGGACCGATTTGTTGCAAACAATACCGCCAAGAGCGATAACAGCAATTTCCGAAGTTCCACCTCCAATATCAACTACCATACAGCCATTTGGGGCTTCAACGTCGAGCCCAATACCAAGTGCAGCAGCCATTGGTTCGTATATCATGTAAACATCTCGGCCTCCAGCGTGTTCCGATGAGTCGCGCACGGCGCGTATTTCAACTTCGGTGCTTCCGCTTGGGATGCAAACAACCATTTTTAGCGAGGGGGTGAATAAGCGATTCTTTGTGTTAATCATCTTAATCATACCTCTAATCATCTGCTCAGCAGCGTTAAAGTCGGCAATAACACCATCGCGAAGTGGCCTAATAGTTTTAATGTTCTCGTGCGTTTTGCCATGCATTTGGCGTGCTTTTTCGCCTATGGCTATTAGCTTACCCGTTGCCTGATCAATTGCAACAATTGATGGCTCATCAACCACAATTTTATCATTGTAGATAATGATGGTGTTGGCTGTACCAAGGTCGATAGCTAGCTCTTGAGTGAAGAATGAAAATAGTCCCATTTATGTATAGTATAAAATTATGTTTACTAATGTTTAAAGTGTCGAGTGCCAGTAAAAACCATAGCAACCCCATTGCTATTGCAATAGTCAATTGTATCCTTGTCGCGAACCGAACCGCCAGGCTGAATAACAGCTGTAATGCCCGCTTTGTGAGCAATTTCAACCGAATCGGCAAAGGGGAAAAATGCATCGGATGCCATAAC
>CAZGQZ010000333.1:0-2356 GCA_964527985.1 uncultured Rikenellaceae bacterium
TGGGCTTAACCCAGGTAAAATGGTTTTTTTAACTAAAAGGGTTATTTCCAATACCGATGAATTTCGCTATAAATAGCAAATAGTAAAACATGGTTATTTAACGGTGGGGGGTACGTTGCGTGCTCTGTCGGTTCAGGACGATTTTCGTATCCATCCGATAAAGGTAATTTGAAACAGGATAATTTCTTAATCGACCAGCCCTGGGGCATGCGATGTACCCTTTGTTGGGCTTAGTTGTTTTTTATCGGTCTTATACAAAATTCTTCATCATTATTCATTTTCAATAGAAAAATCTTCTCTCTTGGAACAAGTTTCTCAATTGATGGTAAATAGTGTTTTGAGAAATTCAATCCTAAAATTATTCTTTCTACTGAATCTGTAATGTTCATAAATTGATAATCTTCTTCATTTTCGAATGTCAAAAAGCGATACTCTGATTCACCTTCCCAATCAGAATTTTTAGAGAAAAATCTTTCTTTTATGAATTTATCATTTGTTTGTAAATCCCTCCAAAACTCTTTTAATGTTCTCGGATTGTATGTTTTAGCAGTTTCTGCACTTACCCCATGAAGAGGTGATGGAATATTGAAAAAATTGTAATGATTATATTGGACATAACCATGTCTAATTTGGGCGGCATCAATTAGCTTTTCATTTGATTTAATAAATTTTTCAAAATTTAATTCAATACAAACACCAGAACAATTCATTCCATATTGAGACCACATTCTTTGTAATTGATATCCTTCTTTCTTTATTCCATTTATTTCTCGATCAGTTGAAAAACAAAGAATTTTTGATTCTTCTCTTATGTAATTTGCAATAACATATGCTTCTCCTGAAATGCTATATAATTCAATCGGATTCTGTATACATTCATCTAGATCAGTTACAAACAATAAATTCTCTTTAGGATCATTCATATTGCTGATTTTATTCAGCTTAAGACGTGAATTCTTCGAAATCATTTCCTTCGGTAAAATCCATCGAAGAGCTGTTTCTGTTTTAGTAAAGTGATATAGTTTTTCAGGTCTGTTCATCTTTTTACAATTAAGCACAACTTATTCGTAACTATTATAGGTAACAACAGCTTCAATACTCTTTCTTCTTTTTTCCCTTGTTTCTGGTTTTTCGGGGTAACCTAAAGTAATAATGAGAATGGGTCGTTTGCTTCTGGGGATTTTCAAAAGCTTCTTCACGGCAGTTTCATCAAACCAGCCAATCATGCACGAGCCAAGCCCCTCGGCAGTTGCCGCAAGGCAAATGTGCTCGGCAGCAATGCCAATATCGATAAGCGGGAAATGCTTGCGTTTTACCATGCTGCCAAAGTTGGAGGTAAAATTAGCCCCTTCCATTACTATCACAATGTGTATAGGTGCTTGCTTGGTAAAATGGTTCATCCCAAGTATTTTGCTCGATGTAGTGTCGGCTAGCTTGTTTTTAATATCCTGATCATTAACCACAATAAACTTCCAGGGTTGTGCATTGCAAGCCGATGGTGCAATACGAGCTGCTTCGAGAATTCGCTCTAGCTTATCTTTTTCAATTGGTTGGCTTGTATAACCTCTATCGCTTTGGCGATTTTTTACTAAAGTTTGGAATAGTTCGCTTTGATTCATCTTGATTGGTTGTTGGATGCCTGTCACGTTTTGCAATGCATAACGGGTGCAGGATTGGTTTACTTCTGATTATTGTCTTTTACTCAATGTGTTTTTTGCTAAATAGCTGAAGAGCATTTGACTCGGCAATAACAGTTCCTTTACCTTGCTTTGATAGGACAAGCATGGCTTTTGCCACATCCTCAGCATTTATGCCTTTGTATTTCTTTAGGGGGCCAATAAATACAAAGCTGAATACTTTGTACAAAACCTTACCAATATCTTCGCCAAATCGTTTTTCGTTTCGCTTACCAAGTAGGAGTGAGGGGCGGGCAATGATTAGCCTCTCAAAGCCAAATTTTTTGAGTTCATCTTCAACTTGCCCTTTAGTTCTAAGGTAGAAATTTCTCGATTTAGCATTTGCCCCAATTGAGCTAACAATCGCAAAACTTTTAGCCCCGCAATCTTTTGCCCTTTGGGCAAATTCGGTTACCATGTCAAAATCAACCTTTCGAAACGCTTCTTTTGAACCAGCCTTTTTCATAGTTGTTCCAAGACAGCAGAAAGCAGTGCTAATTTCGTCTGGAAAAGAATAGTCTCCTTGGTTTAGGGGTATGTGCTCTATGTTATCTGGCAAGTTTGCTGGCTGGTTGCGGGACACAACAAATACTTTTGAATTACTTTTATGTTTAACGATTTGCTCAAGTAGCTTACTTCCCACTAATCCGGTTGCACCAATTATTGCTATGTTTTGCATA
>CAZGQZ010000334.1:0-2315 GCA_964527985.1 uncultured Rikenellaceae bacterium
CGCCCTGTTTACGAAAGGCTTTTTGATGCTGGGCTGGTTTTTAAGTACTTCGACTTGCAGTACTTTGGCTTTCAAGGCGAGGTTAACTTAACCCAAAGGGGTTACCGATTGCCCTTAGGCGATGAGAAACACTATAAGCGAATAAGCACTTACGCCGAAATACCCCTGTTTATGCAGGTAAGGGCAAAGCATAACAATATTTTTATCCATTTCAATGCTGGTGTTACCGCTTCGTATATGCTTCGTTCGGTTGAGGGCGATAACCTTACCGGAAGCTACCAGATGAGCACCTACGAAACAAACATTCTGCGCGACAACCGTTTCGATTACGGCCTAATGGGTGGGCTGGGTGTAGGGTATGACTTTAGCTGGGGAACTATTCAGGTTGAAGCACGATTCCATTACGGTTTGGGCGATTTGTACTACTACAAATTTGAGGATAATCCAACCCGATCGCCAGCCCGTGTACAAAACATTTCTTTTACATATCTTTACAACATCTCATCGCTTTTTCACAAACGAAAGGAGATGAAACAGGAAACAGAAACCAACATCGATTTTGAAACCGAAAAGCCATAAAGCAATGAAAACCCTATTTTTATCAATTTTCTACGTGTTTGCTTCAATAGTATTAGTGGCCCAAACGGGCTATGTGCAAGAGGGTAAGGCATCGTTTTACGCCGATAAGTTTGAAGGGCGAACTACCGCTTCGGGCGAAAGGTACAGCCATAGCAAAAGCACATGCGCTCATCTTTCATTGCCATTCGGCACCCTGGTTAGGGTAACTAATCTAGCCAATAGTAAAACAATAGTTGTAAGGGTTAACGATAGGGGGCCTTTTGTGCCAAATCGGATTATCGACCTCAGCCGCTCGGCAGCCGAAAAGCTCGATTTTATAAAAGCCGGCATAGCCGATGTTAAAATTGAGGTGATTGATAGCGAAGGGAATGTTGCAGATCAGGATGTTTCCAGACCGCAATCGACAACCCACGTTAAACGCCCAAGTAATCAGCAGGCCGCAAAGCAACCAACATCGGCGCAAATTAAAGAACCGCAAAAAGGACCCATTGAAGTAGCGCCAAAGCCGCCAAAACCTGCACCTGCTCCAACCGATAATGCATCAAACGAACTATACGAGTTAAAGGTTATGCGCTTAAACCCGCAGGGTTACGCAGTGCAAATAGGTAGCTACAAAGAGCTGGTTAACCTTTTACGCATTGCCGACGATTTAAAAACATCGCTTAAGGAGGAGGTTAGGGTGCAGGTAGCATCCCTGAATGGCGAAAAAATTTATCGGCTTATGGTTGGTGGTTTCCCTTCGCGGCGCGAAGCCGATGCCCTTAAGCGAAGGGTGGAGCAGCTTTATCCCGATTGCTTTGTGGTTGAGCTGAAGTAGCGTGTTGGTTAAGAAAAATTTCGAAGCCTATTTTATCTTAAAAATAAATGCCTTAATATTGCAGTTCGAAACAGTAACCATATAACTATGTTCAGTTTTAACTCAGCTATGCTTAACAACAAACGCAAGGATATGGCCAAAGCCATGTTCAATAAGATGCGTATGCGCAAAAGCAGGCTGGGTGAAATGGGTGAATAACGAAAACTCTTAACTCAAAATAGAAGCGAAGGCCTGCAGTTTATGCAGGCCTTTTTTTTTGTGAAATTCAAAACCCTTCAAAAAAATCAAAAAAGATGAAAGTTTTAAAGTTTGGCGGAACATCGGTGGGAACGGCAGAGCGCATTCAGGGCTTAAGTCGAATTATCCCCACCACTGAACCAGTAATTGTGGTTCTATCGGCTATGGCTGGCGTAACCAATGGCCTTGTCGAATCAATTAACCTTGCCAACCAGGGCAAAGCCCAAATGGCCAAGGATAAGTTGAAAGAGGTTGAAAAGATGCACATGGATGCATGCGATAACCTTTTTGCATCGCCAAATTTTAAGATGAAGGGTAAAGAGTTTATAAAAAAAATATTCGAGGATCACGTTTCAAAGCTAGAGAGTATTTCGCCCAAGGCAGAGAAGGAAATAGTTTCTTTAGGTGAGATTCTTTCAACCAATCTATTTCAGTTCTACTTATCTGAGCAGGGGGTTGAATCGGCTCTTGTTCCTGCGCTTAGCTTCATGCGGGTTGATAAGGATGGCGAACCCGACTACTACTACATTGCTGAGAGTTTAGATCGACTTCTCGACTCATGCACAGGCATTAATGTGATTGTTACACAGGGTTTTATTTGTCGTAACTCAAAGGGAGAAATTGATAATTTGAAGAGAGGTGGGAGCGACTACTCCGCTGCTATTATTGGCAATGCCATTGG
>CAZGQZ010000335.1:0-2290 GCA_964527985.1 uncultured Rikenellaceae bacterium
TCGTTAATGACCGACTGCCAAGCTAACCAAGAGGCATTTGATAGCTACATTATGAACGAGCTAAGGGCTCGTGAGAATGCCAAGCAAAATCAGCGCACTGTATTTAGTGGCTTGGTCGATTTTGCAACCTACGGACAAAAATCGCCTTTTACCAACGAGCTTTCCGATAGTGAGCTTAAAAAGCTTAAGCCCGAAGTTTTAATTGAAAAAATTAAGGAGCTATCATCCTATCCTCATAAAATTTTGTACTACGGTACGCTTAACCCAAACGATCTTAAAACTCTTGTAGAGCAAATTCACAGCGTACCCGAAAGCTTTAACGAAGCCCCTGCACCTTACAATTTCGAAGAACTTGAAACAACCAGCAATAGAGTGGTTTTCTCACACTACGATGCAAACCAATCGTATTTACAGCTAGTTAGCAAAGGTGTTGATTACGATTTTGACCTATTGCCCAAAACCCGAATCTTTAATAACTATTTCGGGTCGGGTATGAGCGCTATTGTTTTTCAAGAGCTTCGCGAGAAACGTGGATTAGCCTACTCAGCATGGTCGAGCTACTCGTCACCTTCAAGCCCTGACGATCCGTTTATGAACACTGGCTTTATTGCAACTCAAAACGATAAGGTAATCGATGCTTTTACCGCTTTTGATGAGCTTTACAACCAGATGCCCGTTTCGCAAAATGCGTTCGATTTGGCTAAGGAGTCAATACTAAACGGTATAAGGAACGAAAGGATTACCAAAATGAGCATTATTTGGAACTATCTACGTGCCCAAAAGTTTGGTTACGATGAGGACCTAAGAAAAACATACTTTGAAACTATACCTGGAATGACCATTCAGGATGTTATTGAGTTTAACGAGAAGTATGTTAAGGATAAGCCAAAAACTTACGTTATTCTTGGAAATGAAAACGTGCTTAACTTTAACGAACTTGAGCAAAAGTTCGGACCAGTTGAAAAAGTATCGCGCGATGCAATTTTCAAATATGAGTAAACGTAATCGGACAAGTTATTTAGCGGGAGCCATTTGGCTCCCGCTTTTTTTATACATGCTGTAAAACCTAAAAATAAGATAGGATTTGGCGTAACATTTTGGCTCTTATATGGGTAACTTTACACGGGTATTAAGTACTATAAAATTTTATTATGAGCAGACACCTGAAAATACGCGATTTAACTCTCCGAGACGGTCAACAGTCCCTCTTTGCAACTCGTATGCAGCAAGCCGAGGTTGATAAAGTGCTTCCTTATTTTAAGGATGCTGGATTTTACGCTATGGAAGTATGGGGTGGGGCAGTGCCCGATTCCATTATGCGCTTTTTGGGCGAAAACCCATGGGCCAGGCTCGAGAGTATTAAGAAGGAAATTGGTTCAAATTCGCAGCTTACCGCTTTGTCGCGCGGACGAAACTTGTTTGGTTATAGCCCATATCCCGAAAATGTGATTGAGGGTTTTAACACCAATGCTGTTAAATCGGGTATAAGCATTATGCGAATTTTCGACTGCCTAAACGATACACAAAATATTAAGTCAACCATAAAATATGTAAAGGCTTCGGGGGGATTAGCCGATTGTGCCGTATGCTACACTGTCGACCCTCGTTTACCCCAGAAGCAGGAGCTAAAAGATAAGCTTACGCTTAAAAACTTGCCCAACAAGATTTTCGATACAAACTATTTTGTAAACAAGGCAAAGGAACTTGAAACCATGGGTGCCGACATGATAACCATTAAGGATATGGCTGGTTTGGCTTCACCATTGCATACCGCTGAAATCATTTCAAAGCTTAAGGCTACGCTTTCAATTCCTGTCGATTTCCATACGCATTGTACTCCAGGTTATGGTTTGGCCTCAACTTACATGGCTATTGTAAATGGTGCCGACATAGTGGATACTAACCTGCTTTTTTTCTCAGGTGGAAGCGCAGGTCCTTCGTACGAGTTAATCTACTTATTCTGCAAGAAACTTGGAATTACGGTCGACGGAAATGTTGAAGTAATTGCCCAGCTAAACAGATTACTAAAAGATATTAGAATAAACAGCCTTGCCAGCGAGGATAGCTATAAGCAAATTCCAATTGATTTTGATATTTCTAAAGATACTTTACCTGCTCATGTTGATGAGCTATTTGAGAGCGCTGTAAAAAATGCGCAAAGTGGAAACGAATTGGAGCTGCTTGAAGCTTGTCATGCAATTGAAAAGTATTTCAATTTCCCAGCGCCAAACGAAATGGTAAAGAATGCCGAAATACCGGGCGGAATGTACACCAATATGCTTTCGCAGCT
>CAZGQZ010000336.1:0-2286 GCA_964527985.1 uncultured Rikenellaceae bacterium
TAATGAACACTTTGCCCGTTTGCTCAGTTAGGCAAATGAGCTACTCCACTTTCACCATTATCGACATTGAACATAACGGAACCACCCGAATACTTGAATACGATAATCCCGAATGCCTAATTCTTAGAGGCAAAGAAAAGTTTGAGCCCGGTTGGCAATGCGTTATCCTGCAAAGCGAAACTAATGCAGGTAAGGAGTTACGTTATTGCACCTTTACACCTCAACTTGAGGATAGAATTGTTATTTGGGGCGATGGAATAACCCAGTCTGGTATGGGAAGCGATGACTTTCCCTTTGGATGGGGAATCGACAATGCGCAGGAATTTGCACTCCGACTTGTTAAAAATGAGCCAAGCATCTCGGCCCGCAAGCTGAGCACAAAGCTTGTAAACATGGCTTACGTTAACGATGGCTACCATCCGAAAGATGATATTAGTGCTGCTACTATTTACTTTAGAGAACCCCGAAAACTTTTAGTCTGCTCTGGACCGCCTTTCGATAAGGAAAACGACAGCAAACTAGCCACTAAATTTAACGACTTTAAGGGCAAAAAGGTAATTTGCGGTGCAACAACCGGTGATATAATTTCTAGGGAGTTAGGCTTAGAAATTGAAGACAGCTTTGAGTTTACCGACCCCGATCTTCCACCAATTTCGCATATGGAAGGAGCCGATTTGGTAACAGAAGGAATACTCACCCTAAGCAAGGTTACCGAAATACTTAACAAGCATACAGAAAACTCATCACTAGGTAAAGGTCCTGCTGACCTTATCGTAAAACTTATTTTGGAGAGTGACGATATTAGCTTCATTGTTGGAACGGGAATAAATGTTGCCCATCAAGATCCAAACTTACCCGTTGAGCTTGAAATCCGACGAACTGTTATTAAGAGAATGGCTCAAATTCTCGAGGACAAATTCCTTAAAGAGGTTAAGCTTACCTTTCTATAACTATAGTTATGCTATAGCTATATTTCCTTCCAATTAGCTGGATGCTTCACCCCTTTTTTATTTAAACCTATCCTATACATTTCCAACTATTTGAAATGTTAAACATTTTTTAACCCTAAAATATTTGACATCAGGTTAAACATTTTGTAAATTTACGTGTTCTTTAGTAAGAATTATTATTATGTAATTCTAAATACTTAATAGTTATGAAAACTCACGAACTTACAAAGCACGGGTTAAAAATAACGCCACAGCGCATCGCTGTTCTCGATGCGATGAAAGAGATTAACGGTCATCCTACTGCTGAAACTGTAGTTGAACATATCCGCAAAAACTACCCAAATATTGCTGTAGGAACCGTATACAAAACCCTCGAAACGTTTATTGAAAAGGGATTGATAAAAAAGGTGAAAACCGATAGAGATATTATGCGCTACGAGCTAACATCATCAAGCCATCATCATCTTTACTGTGTTGATTCCGACAGAATAGAGGATTTTGTTGATGATGAGTTGAGCCAGCTCCTTACCGACTACTTTGCCAAAAAGAGAATACCCAATTTCTCTATAGCCGACATAAAGCTTCAAATAACTGGGAAATTTACCGATACACCTAAATAGAAAACCAAACTAATAATCTTTTAAAATTTAAAACTATGAAAGAAAAAAGCATTGAACTACTAAACAAAGCAGTTGCCGAAGAACTATCGGCCGTACATCAGTACATGTATTTCCACTTCCATCTCGATGACCAAGGCTACGACCTGCTAGCCAACATATTTAAACGCACAGCCATTGAGGAAATGCTTCATGTTGAGGATTTGGCAGAGCGCATTCTATTTTTAGGTGGCGAAGTTGAGATGGAACTTGCCGAACCAGTTAAGAAAATTCATGACCCAAAAGAAATTCTCGATTTAGCAACTAAGCTGGAAGAAGAAAGCGCCAACAACTACAACCTATGGGCTAACGAATGCTCAAAGAACAACGACGCTGCATCGAAAAAACTTTTTGAGCGTTTGGTTGACGACGAGGAACGCCATTTCGATCAGTTTGATGATGAAATGGCTAACCTTAAAAAATTTGGTGAAAATTACCTTGCCCTCCAATCAATTGAACGAAGCAAGAGTATTGGTAGCGGTAATACCCAAGCATAATTTCTTTTTTAATACAAA
This sequence comes from uncultured Rikenellaceae bacterium, assembly GCA_964527985.1. Lineage (GTDB taxonomy): Bacteria > Bacteroidota > Bacteroidia > Bacteroidales > Tenuifilaceae > Perlabentimonas. The sequence goes on from CAZGQZ010000336.1 coordinate 2,122, forward strand.
CAACTAAATAAATAGCAAAATGGAACAAGAAGTAAAGCAAGAGCAAGCTTTCGCAATGCCTCGCATTGGCGAAAAAGCCCCTGAGTTTAAAGCCGTAACAACTCAAGGTGAGATTAATTTCCCTGCCGATTATAAAGGCAGTTGGGTAATCCTTTTTAGTCACCC
>CAZGQZ010000337.1:0-2268 GCA_964527985.1 uncultured Rikenellaceae bacterium
TGATCCTTTGCGTAGTGGCGAGCTACAACCTCATTATGAAAAGTATAGGTGTAAGGTATTGGTATATTGAACTGATCCCATTGATTCCGGATAACACCTAGTGCCTCAGCAATCTGGTTGCCATTCACCTTAACGTACACTATGCCTGAATTATCTACAAGCCTTATTACTAATGGCTGAATAACGTGGTGTAAGGAGCGGAAATTGAAGTCTTTAACTACACCTATAACTTCATACGAGTTAGTATGTCCCAGAAGCACTGTTTTCCCTAGCAGTGATTCGTTGCCAGAGTATAATTTCACTGCAGCCTCATTTAGAACAAGGGCATCGATATCTGTTTTTTTACTCTTATCAAACCAGCGCCCCTGTACCAAATTTAAATTAAAAGTTTTTAAGAACTCTGCATCAACAGACAATCTGGTAGTATGAAAATAAGTCCCTTCTGCTTTCTGCTCAAAGTAAGCATCGGTCATTCCAATATCTCGACCAAAATATTCGCTACTAGTTGCTACCGATTGAATAGAGCTATACGATTTTAACTCTTCGATAAAACTTCTCCTAGAATCTCGATTCAGTTCCCACAAATCGAGAATGATCACATTTTCGGAGTCGTACCCACGATCCTTGGATACCATATAATTAATTTGCTTGTTAACTATAAATGAGCAGAGTATAATTAACCCTGCGATTATAAATTGTAGCAGTAGGAATACGCTCCTACCAGAAATTCCGTTCTTGATTGGCTTCTCGTTTTTAATAAGGTTCAGCGATTTTGTTTTGGCCATTAAAACAACAGGAATAATATGTGACGCAATGCTAATGATAAGCAGACCAATAAAAACAATGCCGATGGTAGCATATAGTACTTTGTTAGAAAGGACGATATCAATGCCAATGTATTCGAGTATCCTATGTTTAGCCAGATGGTATATATAAATTGCAAGAACAAAACCTACCAGAAAATGAAGAGTTAGGTCAGTAATAAAGCACCAAACAATATCTCTTGTTCCTGCTCCTGTTGTCTTTTTAATCCCAATTTCTTTGTATCGTGTGGAGATACTTGCTATGGTAAGATTTATAAAGTTAGCCGAAGAGATAACCAGAACCAGAATGGCCAGAAAAATAGCTCCGTACAGGTAAGTTTTATTGGAAGTTTCTGCACAATCAAACTTATGATTGCTGAAACGTATATCCGTCAGGTGCTCCGCTGTGAATAGAAGATAATTCCCAGGGTCTAGCATAAAATCTTCAATCGTTTTTGCATTCGCTACATCAACATCGAAATGAGGGTAGGAAAAGACCGTTTTAGTTATCTTAAAATTCAGCTCTTCGGTAGTAACATCGGGACTGGTTGTTTTAAAGTAGGTGTAATACGACTGCTCTCCCCAACCCGCCTCGTCAGGATCTAATAGTTGCAACGAGCCAATAATATCCATCCGTAGATGAAAATTCTTGGGTAAATCGTTAAAAATGCCCGTTACAGTGTACTTATCGCCTCCAATTTCAACACTTTCACCAAGTGCTGCATTGGCTGAACCAAAAAGGGTAAAAGCAAGGTTGTTTGAAATAGTAATATTATTCTGAGAAACCAGCGGATTATCCATCTCGGTAATAATTGGAACAGAGAAAAAGGTAAAGAAGTTGTGATCAGCTAAGTAAAAGAAGCCAGAACTGTAAATCTCATTCTCATTAACCACAGCGTGTTCCCCACGATAGAATATCCTTACGGCCTCAGTGATTTCTGGAATTTTTGATACTATTGCATTAGCCATTTCGGGACTGGTTACAGCGAAATCAGCATCCTGATTATTAAACGCCCCTTGCATTAAGCAACGATAGATTTGTTTATGGTCAGGGACAAACTTATCAAAACTAGTTTCGTAAATAACATATCCTGCGGCAATCAGCATCACTGCAAATGAGATGCTTAGACCAAAAAGTTTCGCAAAACTCATTACTGCGTTCTTACGTGCATTACGTAAGCTAGCTTTGATATTCTGAACTATTATGATCATTGAAAAAGGGTTTATCTTTCAATTCTTAGTCAAGGTTTCACTCAAAGTGAAGCCTTGACTAATATTGGTTCTATTCGTACCTCAACGCCTCAACCGGATTCCTCCTTGCCGCCAACCAGCTTTGCCAGCTAACCGTTAGCAATGCAATTACCAGCGCCAGCAAACCCGCCAAGGCAAACACCCACCAGCTAAGCTGGGTGCGGTAGGCAAAGTTTTGTAGCCACTTATCCATAGCGTAGTAGGCAATGGGCGT
>CAZGQZ010000338.1:0-2243 GCA_964527985.1 uncultured Rikenellaceae bacterium
ACTCGATGGGCGTTGGGTTATGCTTTGCTAACACCTGAGCAACACTTTCGCCTAAGCCACCGTTAACCATGTGCTCTTCGGCAGTAACAACTGCTCGGGTTTTTGCTACCGATTTTAGAATTGCTTCATGGTCGAGCGGTTTTATGGTGTGAATGTTAATTACCTCGGCGCTAATTCCTATGCTCTCCAGCTGTTGGGCTGCCTCAATGGCTTTCCAAACTAAATGGCCAGTAGCGAATATGGAAACATCGGAACCTTCAATTAGGGTAATGGCTTTGCCAATGGTAAACTCTTGGTTCTCGGGAGTAAAGTTTGGTACCGAGGGGCGTCCAAAGCGAAGGTAAACAGGCCCATTTAGGTTTGCTGCTGCAATGGTTGCTGCTTTGGTTTGGTTAAAATCGCATGGGTTAATCACGGTCATATTAGGGAGCATCTTCATCATGCCTAAGTCTTCGAGCATTTGGTGTGTGGCGCCGTCCTCGCCAAGGGTAAGGCCAGCATGCGAAGCTGCTATTTTAACGTTTTTATTGGAGTAGGCAACGCTTTGGCGAATTTGGTCGTAAACCCTACCTGTTGCAAAAGCGGCAAATGTTCCGGCAAAGGGTATTAGCCCTGATGTGGCAAGACCTGCCGAAACGCCAATCATATTGGCTTCTGCAATTCCGGTTTGAAAAAATCTCTCGGGATTATCGGCAATAAACTTATCCATTTTGAGCGAGCCAATAAGGTCGGCGCAAAGGGCTACAACCTTTGGGTTTTGCTTTCCAAGCTCGTAAAGGCCTTCTCCAAAACCTGAGCGAGTATCTTTGTTGCCAGTATTCTCAAATTTGTTCATATAGCTATATATGGTTGATTTGCCCACAGGGCAAGGTTTGTTAAAGGTTAAATTGGAAATTACTCTTTTCGCTGCGATCGTTCAATGGCTTCCTTCTTAAGCAGACCAAGTATAATTAGTTCAGCCGATGCGTAGTTGGTTGCCAACGGTATATTGTTCACATTACAAGCCTCGAGCAGATTGCGAATATCGTCGTGATGTTTTTGGATAACCTTATGGTCGCGAAGGAAGATAACAATATCCACATTTCCTTCGCCAATCATTTGGGTTATTTGAATGTATCCGCCCGATTGACCTGGGCTCATGTGCTTACAGGGTAAGCCTTGCGATTCGATAAATTCGGCCGTTCTACCCGTAGCAATAAGGTTAACTCCTCTAAGCCATTCAAGACGATCTTGTATAAATTGTGCCAGTTCTGGTTTTTTAGCATCGTGTGCTATAACTACAATATTTTTCATTGCTAATTGGGTTTTTAATGTTTAATAATCGCCAAGGGTTTCGGGGAGTTGTGCCATTGCTTTGTCAAACTCCTCTTTATTTGGCGCTTTGCCATGCCACTTGTGAGTGCCCATCATAAAATCGACGCCCATTCCCATTTCGGTTTTCATAAGTATAACAATGGGCTTACCCTTACCGGTAAGGCTTTTAGCCTCGGCAAGTACTTTAAGAACATCATCAATATTGTTGCCATCCATATTTAGAACCTGCCAGCCAAACGATTCCCATTTTGCGTGGAGGTTGCCAAGCGAATTTACTTTATCAACTGGACCATCAATTTGCTGACCGTTATAGTCGACAGTAGCTATAAGGTTGTCGATTTTTCGTGCTGCGGCAAATAGTGCTGCTTCCCATATTTGTCCTTCTTGAAGTTCGCCATCGCCATGCAGGGTGTAAATCAAATGGTTGTCTCCGTTGAGTTTTTTAGCCAGCGCAGCACCGCATGCAACCGATAGGCCTTGCCCAAGCGAACCCGATGCAACCCTAATTCCGGGAAGGTGCTCGGCAGTGGCCGGATGGCCTTGTAAACGTGAGTTAATTAAGCGAAAAGTGGCTAGTTCGCTAATGGGGAAATATCCGCGGCGCGCCAAAACGCTGTACCAAACAGCCGATAGGTGCCCGTTTGAGAGGAAGAACATATCTTCGTCATCGGCCTCCATTGAGAAATTTTTGGGATTGGCCTTAAGAACATCGAAATAGAGGGCCGTAAAAAAATCGGCACATCCAAGAGCACCACCTGGGTGTCCGCTCGATGGGGCGTAAACCATTCGAACTATGTCGCGGCGCACCTGCGCAGCAATATCCTTAAGTTTTTGCGTGTCGGTCATAAATTGCTAGTTTTTAAAAGCTAAGATATTTACTGTCAGCTTTGGTTTAAGCTGTTGATTTTAGGATGCAAAGGTAACCAAAA
>CAZGQZ010000339.1:0-2239 GCA_964527985.1 uncultured Rikenellaceae bacterium
TCATAGCTTTCGGTTTGCATATTCGATACGCCACGATTAATGTATAGTTGAAGGTTAACAGAACTTCCGCTTAGCTCAATACCCTGATCGAAGCTGTCAATCGCCTTTTTGTAATCGCCTTTAAGATTATTTAGTATGCCCTCGCGTAGATAGAACTCAGGGTTATTTGGGTAAAAGCTTATGGCACTTTCAATATGCTTCTGTGCATCTTTAAGGTTGTTGCTTAAAAGAGATGCTCTAATAATTCCTGATAAAGCGGCAGTATCGCGGGGTTCTTGATTTAGCACTTGGCTAAAAAAGTTTATTGCCTCGTTGTACTCTCTGCCTTCAAGTTTTTGGAAACCCATTGCAAGTAAGTCGGTGCTTTGAGTGAAGCCAAGCTGATAAACGCTTAGGAGTATGGCTAGCGTTAGTATTTTTTTTACTCTAATCATGTGCAATTATCAAAGAGGTATGCAATTTAGTTTGATATGGTGGACTCAAATTTGGTTCTATTTGCTATTGCCCTACCTAGCGTAATTTCATCGGCATATTCTAAATCGTCTCCAAAGGCAACCCCTCTGGCAATAACAGAAACCGAAACAGAGAACCCATTAATTTTTTTAAAGATATAAAAATTTGTTGTATCTCCTTCGAGTGTGGCACTTAATGCCAGTATAACCTCTTTTACGGTACCTTGCTCAATTTTGTTTACCAGGCTGTTTATGTTTATATCGGCTGGGCCAATGCCCTCCATAGGGTTTATTACTCCGCCTAAAACAAAGTAAAGACCGTTGTATTGGTTGGTAGCCTCAATGGTCATAACATCCTTAATGCTTTCCACCACACAAATGGTTGAAGAATCGCGATGTGGGTTTGAGCAGATTGAGCAAACCTCAGAGTCGGATATGCTATTGCAATTCTTACAAAACTTCACTTCTTCTTTAAGCGTGGTAATGGCTTTCGAAAACTGGCTAACATCACTTTCTTGTTGCTTTAACAGATGCAACACCAGCCTTAATGCTGTTTTTTTGCCAATGCCCGGCAATTTCGAGAATTCGTCAACAGCATTCTCTAAAAGTTTGGAAGGAAAATTTTGGATGTTCATTTTGGTTTATTCGTACTAATGCAAATCTACAAATAATCAGTAAAAGCAAGGCATAAGAAAAAGTTTTTTATTCCATCAATTTTATCTACACTTGCACAATTATCAATATTTATAGCTATGGAGCCAGTTTGGGTGATATTTATCATTACAATGTACTTTGGTGTTTTACTTCTAATTGGTAGGCTCACAAGTAGGAATGCCAATAATGAGGCTTTTTTTGTAGGTAACCGTCAGTCGCCTTGGTACATTGTGGCTTTTGGTATGCTGGGAGCGTCATTGTCGGGTGTTACCTTTATTTCAGTTCCGGGGTATGTTGGCGATACGCAATTCTCATACCTTCAGCTGGTAATGGGTTATTTGTTGGGCTATTTTGTGGTAGCAAACATTTTACTGCCCCTGTACTACAGGTTGAATTTAACATCGATATACACCTACCTCGATACCCGTTTTGGTTTTAGCAGCTATAAAACGGGCGCGGCATTTTTTCTCGTTTCGCGAATTGTTGGTGCGTCGTTCCGTTTATTTCTAGTGGCAACAGTTTTGCAAATTAGCATTTTTGATGCGTGGGGCGTACCCTTTATGGTTACGGTTGTTGTTACTATTCTGCTTATATGGCTATACACAAATAGGGGAGGGATAAAAACAATAATTTGGACAGATACGCTTCAAACAGCGGCAATGCTAACAGCGGTAGTTCTTACAATTTTTTTCATTACAAAACAGATGAATTTATCCTTTGGTGAAATGGTTAGGGCTATTAGCGAAAGCGAATACAGCAGGGTTTGGTTTTTTGACGATTGGAACGATAAACGACACTTTTTGAAGCAGTTCTTTAGTGGGGCTTTTATTACCATAGTTATGACAGGCCTCGATCAGGATATGATGCAGAAAAACCTTAGTTGCCGAAATCTTTCCGATGCGAAGAAGAATATGTACTGGTACGGATTTGCTTTCCTTCCTGTAAATCTGATTTTCTTATCGCTTGGAGTTTTACTTTTCATCTTTGCAAATCAAATGGGTATTGCTATACCTGCACAAACCGATGAACTTTTCCCTATAATTGCAACGCAGGGCTATCTCCCTAAGGCGGTCAGCATTCTTTTCATACTAGGAATTATTGCAGCAGCCTATTCAAGTGCCGACTCGGCACTA
>CAZGQZ010000340.1:0-2237 GCA_964527985.1 uncultured Rikenellaceae bacterium
GATAGGCTTACGGTAGTTTTTGAGGATTCCAAAGGCAATTTCTGGGTTGGAACAAGTAATGAAGGCCTTAACCTGTTCGATAGAGAAAAAGAAGAAGTAGTAAAGGTTTATCGAAAAAACGATAATGATTCATTAAGCATAGCTTCAAATAGAATTCTCAGCTTTTATGAAGACACCAAGGGAAGGCTTTGGGTAGGTACGGCCGAAGGTTTGAGCCTTTTTGATTACGAAAAAGAAGCATTTAAAAACTTTACTACCCAGCACGGACTTCCAAATAACGTAATTTATGGTATTCTTGAAGATGAATTAGGTAACCTTTGGATGAGCACCAACGGTGGAATTTCACGATTGGAGATATTAGCTAATAATGAGTTTAAGTTTAAAAATTTTGACAAGCACGATGGTTTCCCAAGCAATGAATTTTCCGAAGGATCATCATGTAAACTTGAAAATGGCTTGCTTGCTTTCGGATCAATTAATAGCTTTATCATTTTCGATCCGCTTATAATAAAGGAAAATGAAACAAAAGCATTACCATATATTTATGAAGCTCGTATTTCCGAAAAAGAAGGTAATGATACCCAAAACGCAGAAACAGTAATAAATCTTCTTGAAACTGATTCTTTGACTTTCAGATATACCCAGAATAATATCTCCTTTTATGTTACCATTTTGCATTACATTGCTCCTCAGAAAAATAGATATAAGTACAAACTTGAGGGTTTTGATAAGTCGTGGATATATCCTAAAGAGCTTTTTCGCTTTGTAAAGTACACAAATCTTAAACCTGGTACTTATACCTTCAAAATTTTGGCTCAAAACTCCGATGGTATATGGAATACTCAAGAAGATTCATTTACATTTACCATAAAACCACCATTTTGGCAGTCTTGGTTTTTTTATATAGCTCTATTTGTGCTTGCGGTATTGCTTGTTTATGGCATTGTTGTTTACAGAGATACTAGGCTAATGCATGCAAAAGAAGACTTGGAGAGAATGGTAGCTTTGAGAACTAAGGAACTCTCAAGCCAGAGTGAAGAGCTAAGAATGCAGTCGGAAAATTTGCATAGGGCTAACGATGAGATAAATGCAAAATCGAAAGAGCTAGAGGAGCAGAACAAAGCACTTCATGAGAAGAATAAGGAGATTACAATACAGCGTAACGAGCTCGAAGAGCAGAAAAATTCTCTAGCAAACCTAGCATGGGAGTTACAAGATAAGAATGAGGAGATTACAGCTCAGCGTAATGAAATTGAACGACAAAAAATTGAGATTACCGATTCTATAATGTACGCTCAACGAATACAGCAAGCTGTACTTCCAACTCAAGAGCAAATACGTGAGCTTTTCCCTGAGTTTTTTATCTTCAACAAACCAAAGAGTATAGTTAGTGGCGATTTTTATTGGGCAACAAGGATTGGAAAATACCGAATAGTTGCTGTTGTTGATTGCACTGGACACGGCGTTCCGGGTGGCTTTATGAGCATGTTAGGTGTGTTAATGTTCAACGAGGTAATTTCGTTACGCGGAACGGTTAATCCAGCAAAAGTGCTAAACCAACTCCGCGAGGGTATTATTGCTGTTTTACACCAAAAAGGCGAATCGGAAGATGCAACCGATGGCATGGACCTTTCGCTTTGTGTAATTGACGACGACGAGAACACGCTAACCTATTCGGGTGCAAACAGTACTGCAATAATTTTCTCTCCCACAAAAAAAATGAACGAAGCCATTAACGAGCTTCGCTCCGATAGGATGCCCATAGCTCATCATCTTATTATGGATCCATTTACAAACCAAACTGTAAAGCTTAACCAAGGCGATGTAGTTTATCTTTACACCGACGGTATAATGGATCAGTTTGGTGGCCCAAAGAATAAGAAATTCCAACCCAACAACTTCAGGCTATTTGTTCTTGAACACAAAGATTTGTCGATGATAGAGCAGGGGGTAGCCCTTGAAAAAGTATTTAATGAATGGAAGGGTAATACTTTTCAGGTTGATGATGTTCTGGTTATGGGACTTAAAGTTTAGCTGCCTGGTTCAATTTCCTTTATTAAGGCTTCCCACATTATCTCAACCGGATGTAACGACTTTCGCTCAGTTCCATCCATAATCTGATGCCTGCAACTTGTCCCAGCCGCAGCAATAGTTGTTTGGTTGTTTGCTGCTCGCACTTCAGGAAAAAGAACGAGCTCTCCTACTTTCATTGAAAGGTTGTAATGCTCTTTTTCAAA
>CAZGQZ010000341.1:0-2229 GCA_964527985.1 uncultured Rikenellaceae bacterium
CCATCACCATCGAGGCAAAAAACTCGCTTACTAGGCTTACTAAGTGCAATAGCGAGTGCTATTTGGTTAGAGTGGCCCATTGAACCCACAGTTAAAAAATCGGTATGATGGGGTTGACCTAATGAGGAGCGACACTCGAATAGCTCGCGAGAGGTTTTGCCCGTTGTTGACACAACGACATCTTCCGAGGAGAGTGTATTAGCAATATATTGAATAACCTCTTCGCGGCTTGGCAAAAGCTCGTCCTTATCGGCTTCAGCAGTTAAATATTTACTAAATGTACCTTTTTTAACTATAATTGCATATGGCTCACTCGTTTTCCTAAGTTCACTGATTGCTTGTTTAACCTGCATTTCTCCCTCTTGCTCATTATCGCTCAGTATTTTATAACGAATATTCATTGCCTTTAGCATATCGAGCATAACTTCTCCTTGAGTTATATGCTGAGGTTCGTCCTTAACTCCAGGTTCGCCTCGCCAACCAATTAGCAATAATACAGGTATGCTATAAACTTTTTTGTCTGCAAGCGACAGCAGTGGGTTAACTGCGTTGCCAAGCCCCGAATTCTGCATATAAACCATGGGGATTTTGTTAGTAGCCATGTGATAGCCAGCAGCCAATGCAACTGCATTCCCTTCGTTTGCAGCTATAATATTCCTATCTTTTGGAGTGTTTTCGGTAATATAAGCACAAATATCCTTTAATAATGAATCGGGAACACCGCTAAAAAAATCAACTTGTAGCTCATTGAGCCATTGGTAAAAATTTTTTGGGCTTATCATTTGGTTCCAGGAATTAGATTAAGAATCTCTTTAATTGACATGCACTTATCATCAGCTTCTAAGGAACGCTCATGACGCAAAATTGACTTTGCCACATCTACCATTGCTGGATAAGCACTTCGAAGAAGGTGATTTGCATAAATCACCACATTCACACCAGCTTTTTTAAGTTCACTCTCATAAACATGATTATAGCTTGAGGGAACAGCAATAAGGGGTACTTTCCTGTCGAACTTGCCATATAACTCACAGAACTCAAAAATCTCTCTGCCATCCTTTTCTTTACTATGTATCATTATTCCATCAGCACCTGCCTCAATATATGCTTTTGCCCGTTTAATTGCATCATCAACTCCTTGCTTTAGGATTAAACTCTCAATCCGTGCAATAATCATAAAATTCTTTGTAACCAATGCCTTTTTCCCTGTACTAATCTTAAAACAAAAATCGTCAATGGATGCTTGTGTTTGCAATACCTCGGTTCCAAAAAGTGAATTCTTTTTTAACCCTGTCTTATCCTCAATAATTATTGCAGAAACACCCAACCTTTCAAGCGTTTTAACAGTAAAAACAAAGTGCTCTGGGATACCTCCTGTATCTCCATCGTAAACAATAGGCTTTGTTGTTACTTCAAGAATATCGTTTAAGCTATGCAATCTAGAAGTTACATCAACGGCTTCAATATCGGGCTTCCCTTTTGCTGTTGAGTCAGTAAGGCTACTCAACCACATTGCATCAAACTCCTTTGTTAAACCTTCCTCCTCAACGGTAAGATGTTCAACTATTAATCCCGTTAGCCCGTTATGCGCTTCCAACACTCTTACAATTGGTTTTGATTCAATTAGCCTTCTGAATCGCTCCATCCTGATCTCAGGCGTTGTTCCAATCTCCTTCAGGCTCTGATTTAACTGAGTAGATGAAATACCCTTTGTATACGGAACCTCATGCAATACCCCGCCCCACTCCTGAAGGACATCAATAACTCTTTGTCTTGTTTGTTTTTGGACTCCTTTTTTCCAGTCATCTCCATGAACTACATAGTCAGGTTTAATTTCTCGAAGATTTGGAACATAGTCGAGCTCATGCTGAGCAACAACTTTATCAACCCCCTTAATGCTCTGTATAATTACTTTTCGTTGTTCATAGCTTAGCATTGGAAGTCGTTTATAGCTGGCTATCGCCTTATCCGTTAAAAGGCCAATAATTACTTCTCCAAGTTTACTTGCCTCTTTAATTATATTCAGATGACCTGGGTGAATCATGTCGGCACTCATGCCCACATAGACTTTCATTGCCATTATTTAAAATATGTATTTAACATTACAACAAAACTTTAACAAACAAAGCTGAAACTTATTGTCTCAAACAAACAACAAAATTAACAAATTCCAAACCACATCAAATTAACGCATTGGCATAAAGCAACGATATCAATTATATTTCTTAC
>CAZGQZ010000342.1:0-2217 GCA_964527985.1 uncultured Rikenellaceae bacterium
GGAGCAATCCTGCCGGATTTTTTTGTTCTTCATCGCAATTCCAAACTCGTCATCGCGATCCGCCAGCCGGCGGAGAAGCGATCTGTTCCTAATATACTACCAAGCAATTCACGCAAAACTATCATTTGGCACGCAAACCTGTCAATCGGCACGCAAAGTCGCTAAGACGCAAAGTTAAAAAGCCGCAGAGGGCGTGTGCCTTCCACACCGATCACTGATCACCCCTGCCTGACTGCCGTCTAGGCAGGCAGGGATTACCGATCACCGATTACTGATTCACCAATCACTCGTCACCCCGTCATCGCGAGCAGAATGAAATGAAGCAAAGCGATCTCTCTTCAACAGATTACTTCGTTAGCAAAGGACGCTTACTCGTAATGACGATTGGGTTAATCAACTCTAAACCCTAAACCCTAAACCCTAAACCCTAAACTCTTCCCACGTCATCGCGATCCGCCAGCCGGCGGAGAAGCGATCTGGTCCTATTACATCATCAAATATTTCACTCAAAACCGCCACTAAGCTTTTTATCATTCATCCAAAATTTATATCTTCATTATTCAAACTGAAGTAAATGTTAAGGCAAGTCCCTTTTTTTAAGCTGCTAATTCCTTTTGTGGTAGGCATACTATTGGCTTTTAGCTTCGCCAGTAATCTTTCTACAATTACACTACTCACTATTCTGCTAGCATGCTTTGGTCTTGTAATCGTATCGCTTAGCATTGCTGGCAGGTGGCACCTACGTTGGATTTTTGGCATTAGCATAACACTTTGCTTAACCCTTGCGGGTTTTGCCATCACAAAAAACCACATAGGATCAACCAGTATTAAAAGCGAAACCGAATGCACAGCACTGATAAAATTGTTAGAACCACCGCAAAACCGAACATCGAGCTACAGAGCAACTGCAAAGGTAACCATGCTTAAAAGCAACGATGTTTGGACCTCCATTGACGAAAAGGTTATGCTTTACTTCTCATCAACCGATTCGCTTATTGAGCACGAAACCTACGGTTCGGTATTGGCCATTAGCGTTATTTTTAATCCTCCTCCTAAACCATTAAATCCACATCAATTTAATTACAGGCATTACCTTGAGCGACAACAAATTTATCAAACAGCTTATGTAGCTCCCGAAAAATGGGTGTTTGTTAAAAACGACCCTTCGAGGCTAAAGCAATTGGCATATAACCTACGCAATAAGCTATTAAATATTTATGCAAAAGCAGGAATTGAAGCAGAGAATCTTGCAGTGTTATCGGCTTTAACCATGGGATACAAGGATTTACTCGATCAGGAAACCAGAAGAGTTTTTGCTGCATCGGGAGCCATGCACATACTTGCCGTTTCGGGTTTGCACGTGGGCATACTATTTTCTACCCTTTCGCTATTCCTATTCTTTTTATCGAGAATAAAAAAAGGGAAGATTATTAAGTCGGCTATCCTTATTGCTTTTCTCTGGTTTTATGCATTCTTCACTGGTTTATCGCCATCAGTTGTAAGGGCTTCACTAATGTTTTCGTTGGTTGTAGTTGGCATGTCGTTTAGCCGAAGTACAAACATATACAATACCCTTAGCGCATCGGCATTTGTAATACTAATGGTTAACCCAATGCTACTTACAAACATTGGCTTTCAGCTGTCATATTTTGCTGTACTTTCCATAGTATTCTTTTACCCGCATATCTATAAGCTAGCCTACATAAAAAATAGGCTTTTAAATAAGGTTTGGGTGCTTATTGCCGTATCGCTTTCGGCACAAATAGGCACTTTCCCATTAAGTCTATTCTATTTTAGCCAGTTCCCAAACTACTTTTTGCTCACAAATCTTTACGCCATACCTTTGGCATTTATCATCTTATACTTAGCTATAGCACTCATTCTTTTTTCGCCAATTCCATTTATTTTTCGAGGTTTGTCGTGGTTACTAAACAATTCGCTTACTGCATTAAACTTTCTTACCAGTTTAACCGAATCGCTCCCCTACTCCACCTCAACGGCATTATCAATTACTGCACCTCAGTTGCTAGCACTTAGCTTAACAATAGTGCTTGTTGCCATTTACTTAGAGAGCAAAAGGCGATTACTACTATTTCTTTCACTATCCAGCCTCATACTGTTTTTTGGATTAAACATTAACAAGCACTTCACAACGATAAACAGTAATGAGTTAACCGTGTTTGCTGACCGATCGGCAACCCTAATTGGATACAAACA
>CAZGQZ010000343.1:0-2217 GCA_964527985.1 uncultured Rikenellaceae bacterium
TTCAAAGTAACACTCCCCTCAATCCTTAAATCGCCACAAATAGTAACATCGTCATTGGGCATTGTTTTGGTGCCACTGCCTGTTATGGTTAGGTTGTTATAGCTGTCGAGTGGCAGAATGTAGCTACCTGCACCGCCAAACTCCATGGTACCCCCGCTGCCACAGGCAAGGAATGCAGAGTAGTCGCCAGGGTAAAGCTTTTCGTTTACAAAGGCCAGGGTACCCGTACCCGAAACAAAGCCCAAGTGGTGGCCTACCTCGGTACCAACCTCGAGCCTACCGGTAATAATGGTGCGGTAGGACCGTATGCGGTACCTGTCCATGGTAATGGTATGCCCCGATAGGATTCGGACAATATGGCCCTGCGGGCCACCATCGGGAACAATTCCGCCATCTTCGCGCTGCCAATTATCGGGGTTGCTCCAATCGCCCGATTGAGTAGAAACATAAACGGGCACGTTATCGGGGATACACGCATCGGTACCCGCAGTGTAATCGCCTGCTAGGGTACTTACCCCTCCGTACGAAAACTCTATCCTGTTATCGTCAACTATCTCGTTGTTCAGTGGGTCGGGTGCAACTTTCGACCACGAATCGCCTTCGAGACGAGCGCGGAAGTAATCGGCAGCATTACCAACCACATCATCAACATCGAAATGAAGATTTAGGTTTCCGCTAAACCCACTTATTCCGGTACTTGAAAGATTCCAGTAGTACTGAAGCACATCGTTGCACTCAACTGTCATGTGCGGTTGATCGACAGGGTGAACCGAAATTGTACCAGCCGTTGCATTGGCAGAAATATCGAACTCAACAGGGGTATATTTAGCATCAACGCCGCTAACCACACCCATGGGAAGTAGGAAACTTTGAGCACCTGTTCCTATTGCCTTACGTATACCTAAATCGCCAAAGGCTCCATCGGTAATAACCATTTTGGCTTCGCCAAAACCTGTACCCTGAATTAGCGCATTTTGGCTTAAATCGAGTCTATTATTCTGTAGGTTAAGTATTCCGTTTACAAGCGTAACATCCTGATTGAGCGACAGGTTGTTCAACAGCCTAACCTCGGCGCTTGAATTATCGATGGACAAACGACCAAACTGACCGCTACCGCTTATCTCCTGAACTATGGTACCATTAAATAGCATACTTCCCGTTCCGGTAGATGTGTGGTTGGCACTGTTGTATACATGGCGCTTAACCACAATATCCTGATCGGCATGGCTAAGCGTACCGCTTTGAAGTAGTAAATCGTTAAGAGCCGTTACGGTTGTTGTGCCCTGAATTGTAACATCGGTTGACGGATTAACAAGGATGTTATTAGCGCTAATGCTACCATCAACAAGCTGTGAATCGCCAACAAAGGCAAGCGTATCGAGCGTAAGGTTTGTTGTGCCTCCATTGGTTAAGTTATTCTCAACTGAGAGTTTTAAATCACTACCATCGAAGGTTGATCCCGACTCGATATTTAAATTTCCTTGTATATAAAGGTTATTTATATCGAGTTTGGCTGTTGCGCTACCATCAACAATAAACGAAGGTACATTACCTGTTGAGTTAACGGTAATTGTTCCTCCTGCAGGGTTAACAACCGGATCGCCAATTTGAATTGTACCAAAGCGGTTCACCCCAACAGTAGCCGCATCGAGGTAGAGTGCTGCTCGTGATGCTGCTGCATTGTGTGGGCGCGCAACTACCAGCTTTCCATTGTAGAGCTGGAACCTACTTCCAGGGTTATAAACCTCAAAAATACCCCTTGAGGTAATAGGTGCTCCTAGCATACCCACTGTGGTTAGCGGGCTGTTTGAACCTGCCTGAAAGAACCTGAGCACTCCAAGGCTAT
This sequence comes from uncultured Rikenellaceae bacterium, assembly GCA_964527985.1. Taxonomy (GTDB): domain Bacteria; phylum Bacteroidota; class Bacteroidia; order Bacteroidales; family Tenuifilaceae; genus Perlabentimonas. Next base: position 1,847 of record CAZGQZ010000343.1, read on the forward strand.
TTACGGTACTTGAACGGATTTGCGAGCCAACTTGCAATTCACCGTTGGCCACAACATTTATGGTCGCCTTACCCGATGAAGAGTAAACAATATAGTTATCGGTTCCTCCTTCGAGTATAACATACGAGCGGGTAGTTCCGCCACCAACCTCGAGAGTTCCATCGAGGAAAATACCATTGCTTCCTGCAGCATTAACGCGTGCAATACCATCTTTAACGGTTAATCCGGTGGTTGGCCTAATGGCAAAATCTTCTCCTCCCGAGCTAAGCGTAATGTCAATGTCGGGATGGTTTAACACCAGTGTTCCGTTTTGTAACTGAAGCGCTTTATCCTCTGTATCGCCGTTAGTGGGGCCGTTGAGGGTGAAGTTA
>CAZGQZ010000344.1:0-2189 GCA_964527985.1 uncultured Rikenellaceae bacterium
CCAATTCGGCAATAACTGCCAGGAAGAATGGTTTGAAGAGAGCTATTATCAGGATTATAATTCTCAACCTCAACCCCATCGCGCAGCACAATAACACCATTGCCCCAGCTTGCAACATAGTATTCGTTTGCTGAAAATGGACTTTTGGTAATTCGAACAGCATCAAAATAGTTGTATAAAAACTTGCTCGACCACCTATTTGAGGAAAAAGTATGTATACCTACGTTGTAAAACAGGTTCCCCCATGTATCATTTCTTGCTCCTGCAGTAACAAAAACCTCGTTTTCGGTAGGCAAAATGTAGTAAGCATTATTGTTGTATGGGGCATTGGGCATTATGGCTTTCCAACTCTGATTTTGACTTAGCATTAGACCATAACTGGCATCAGCAATGGCAAAATCGTTTTCACCAATAATGTATAAATCGTTCGGCTTAAAACTACTATAACCCGGATATGTGCTTAGAACAGTAGGAGAAGAGCCAAGACTACTATAAACTGCTATGCCCTGTTGTGAGCCAACAGCAACTCGATTAGCACCTGATGTAATGCTCGTAACCTCAAGGTAAGATATACTAAGTGAACTCCATTGCTCTCCGTTGAAAGCCCGAACAACATCGGGAAATTCGGCTCCAGTTGATTCATTTACAATTAGCTGGTCCTGAAAAACAGCCATGGAATTATAGCTTGCCCCCTGTGCCGGAATGCTATTTTCAACTATCCAAGTAGAGTAAAGTATAAGCATTGGGCTGTTAACATCGGCACTGTAAATACCATTTGCCGTTGCTGCGTAAATTCGGTTATTGTAAATTAGGGTTTGCCAAACCCACTCCTCCGATCCTCCATCTCCTATGTAGTACGTGTCGGCTATTTCATTTTTGTCTAAATTGATAACAACAATTCCAAATCCGGTTGATACTAATACTCTGTTTTCATCAATAAAAAAGAAATGATTTATCTGCTTGGCTCCTTGCATTGGTTTTTGAAGGATAAAGGGAAGGTTTACAACCTTATTCTCATACACAAGATCGATGTTACCATTTACATAACCAACAGCAAGCAAGTTGGAATAAGGAGAGTACGCCAATGCGGAAATATCAATATCATTTAAGCCGTTTACTGTGGTTAACTTCCCTATTTCGCCATTAGCAAGCGAATACCAAAACACTCCGTTTGTTGACGAAACAAAAACTTTTTCGGGAGAAGCAGTAACCAGTTTACCTGGGCGAAACGAGAAATGCTCGCGCCATGCTCCTAAAGGAATTTGACCTATTGCTGATAGCGAAAGCGTAATTACAGAGATGATAACTATAACCTTTTTCATCCGACCTTTTATAAAATATTTTTTAATGTGCCAATTTCATAGGTAAAATGAGCAATACTCATTACAATGATTAAACCCAATAATGAGACAATTAGTATTTAGTTTCAGAAAAAAGTTTTGCTGTGTTGCGCTTGCAAAGGCTACAAAATTATGCTCAAAATCTCTAACGCAAAAAAGTAAAACGCTAAAAATTGAATGCGTTTAGGTATGAGACGAGCTTTTGTACCGATAAGGCTCTGTGGCTAATCTGGTTTTTGATAGTCAAATCGAGTTCAGCAAAAGTTTTTGAATAACCAGTAGGGACAAAAATAGGGTCGTAACCAAATCCATTTTCCCCTTTTGGTATGTCAATTATATGGCCTTTAACAATCCCCTCAAAGCGCTCCTCCTTACCATTTATTACAAGCGATATAACCGTGCGAAACTGAGCATTTCGATTTTTTTCGCCTTTTAAATCGGCAAGCAACTTTTTTACGTTATCGGCTGAGTTTTTGTGATTGCCGGCAAAGCGAGCAGAGTAAACACCAGGTTTTCCGCCCAAGGCTTCAACTTCAAGGCCGGTATCGTCGGCAAAACAATTAATGCTAAACTGCCTAAATATATGCCATGCTTTCTGCGATGCATTCTCTTCGAGGGTATCAAAATCTTCTGGAATCTCTTCGTAAAAACCTATATCGCTGAGCGAAAGCAGGTGAAATCTGTTTCCCAAAATATGTTGCACCTCGGAAAGCTTATGCAGATTGTTAGTGGCAAAAATAAGTTGTTGCTGCTTAATAGCCATAACCCTTACCTTGGGTTAATGCTCATAACAGGAATATGTCCTGCATTGCCAATAATATACTCTTCGTGTGGCTCAAGCTTATAGTT
>CAZGQZ010000345.1:0-2162 GCA_964527985.1 uncultured Rikenellaceae bacterium
GATTATTAGAATTATTGCAACAACATAAAGTAAGTTTCCCATGATTTCATGATTTTAGTGGTGGATAATACAAAGGTGGGCTAATATTAAGGTGAATGCGTTACATAACTTTAACAATAAGTTACATTATTCACATATTATTCAGTATCGTTCCAATAATTACCGAAGGAATTGGTGGATGGTAAAAAACAAACTAAAAGGCTACATCAAATTTTAAGACGATGTTTCTTGCACCATAAATAATTCGGGATATTATGTATATATGCATTACATTTACAGTAATTTATTACACTTAATTTTGGAAGTATGCAAGTAGCTATTACCAGAAAGAAAAAAAAGTTTCTTCCCGATCCAAGCAGGGTTATTGCTCGGTTTCTTTTTACTTCCGATGAGAGGAGCAAGAAAATTATTCGCAATGTGCTGGCAATGTCCGATGAGGATATTCGAATTGCCTTGAATCAGGTGCTGAGAGGTTACTCCAAACGGCATAGGAATATTTCAAAGATATTTGATAAGCATTTTAGTAAGTTAACCAGCTTTTTTGAAGAGTTGGGAATTAATCCTGATGAGATTAGTCCATCCCGAAAAGCGCTAATTGGATCCTATTTCACCATGGAGTACTCCATTGAATCGGCAGCTTTCTTTAATCCTTCCATTGTTGAAGATCCCGATCAGTCGGAGTTATTGCCCAGCGAGAAAAGACTAATTATGAGTTTTAGGGCAACTGGCGAAGGTCATATCTCGTCAATCGTTTTTCGTTCAGCTATTATTGATAAGGATTGCAATTTAGTTGTGGAACCTGTTGGGAAAATGCTTGCTGAAGCAGAACGCATTACTAGCCATATTTATAGCAAAGAATCGTTTCTGAAGGTTCTTGACTCAATCAGGGAGTTCGACAATAAAATCTCACCAATTTTCGTGCTCGAAAAGTTGGGCGATAGCTTTACTTACAGCGAACTAAAAAGTACGATATCAGAGATTAAGAACTCGTCCATGCATTCACCCAAAAAAGAAATAATCCTAAATAAAATGCTGTGGTTGGCCCAGTCGCACTACGAACTCGATTTTTCAATAGATTCATCAATTTCTGAGAGAGTTATTTTCCCTATCACAGAAACAGAAAAGAATGGCATTGAAGACGCCCGTTTTGTGAAGTTCACCGACGAAAACGGTGAAGTTACTTACTTGGCCACCTATACCGCATATAACGGTACAACCATATTCCCAAAGTTGCTTGAAACCAAGGATTTTTACCATTTCAAGTGTTCTCCCATTTATGGAGAACTTGCACACAATAAAGGAATGGCTCTGTTTCCTAGAAAGATAAATGGGAAGTACGCCATGCTTTGCAGAACCGATGGGGTTAATAACTACATCGCTTATTCGGATAACATTAAATTGTGGCGTGAAGCCAAGCTTATTCAGGAACCAAAATATCCATGGGAAATGGTGCAGGTTGGAAACAGTGGCTCCCCAATTGAAACCCATGAAGGCTGGTTGGTAATTACACATGGAGTTGGCCCTATGCGGGAGTACGTTCTTGGAGCATCGTTGTACGACCTCGATAATCCAGAGAAAGAAATTGGTAGGCTTAAAACTCCGTTGCTAACACCCAACGAGGAAGAGCGGGAAGGGTATGTGCCAAACGTAGTTTACTCCTGTGGGTCAATTATTCACGGCGAGAATCTGGTAATACCTTACGCCATGTCCGATTATGCAGCTACTTACGCTACCGTTAATTTAGAGGAACTACTATCGGAACTAAAAAATTCAAGGTAGCAAGAAAGAAGTTGGGGCGGTATTTTTTAATTGTACTCTCTTTTTCCCAGAATCATACGATAGACATCAAGGTAGCCTTCAATCATTTTCTCACTACTAAACTTTGAGACTGCATGCTCTCTGCAATATTTTCTGTTTAGCAGCTTAACATTATCTATCGCATTCACGGCTTCGTCAACCGTGTTCACCAGGAAACCAGTTTTGCTATCAATAATTAGTTCTGGCATGGAGCCTTTGTTAAATGCAATAACGGGTGTTCCGCAAATCATTGATTCTGCAACACTTAGCCCAAAAGGTTCCTCAAAACCAACAGGATGTAAAAGTGCATAGGCTTCTCCTAAAAGTTTGTCCCTATCGTTTGGGCCCGAGTTGCCAACGTATAT
>CAZGQZ010000346.1:0-2153 GCA_964527985.1 uncultured Rikenellaceae bacterium
CTTTGCTGTTTCAAGCACTTCATCGTTAATCTCTATGGTATGGAGTTCTGCTCCATTATTCAATCCTCGAGCCATGCTAATTGCCGAATAGCCTGTATAAGTGCCAATCTCAAGCACCCTGCTGGGTTTAAGCATACTGCATATAAACTGAAGAAATTTGCCTTGAATGGGTCCGCTTAGCATTCGAGGCTGAAGGCTTGTAAGGTGAGTATACCTGTTAAGCTCATAAAGGATTTCGTCCTCGGGAGATGAATGGTTAATAAGGTATTGTTCTAGGTCATTACCCAAACCCGGATCTATTTCCATCTATTTGTATATTAAGGTTGATAGCTTATGTGGATCGAGAATGTCGTTGGCAATTCGCATTAAATCATTGGCAGTAATCGACTCAATTTTTTGACTCACATTATCGAGCATGTCTATTTCGCTAAAAAACATGTATGCACGAGCAGTATTTAGCATTAACGCCTCGCTGTTCTCAGCTGCAATGGCAAGTTGACCAATAAGCTGTTTTTTGGCTTTAACCAGCTGTTGAACGCCAAGAGGAACATCCCTTAATCGTTTCATTTCGGCATACACCAATGAAAGTGCGCGCTCAAACTGAGCCTTATCGGTACCAAAATATACCGAAAAAACCCCAGTATCGGAGTATGGCGTATAGGTTGCCTCCACGTTATAAGCCAACCCATTTCGTTCGCGAAGCGCCAAATTCAACCTAGAATTTTGGCCAGGACCACCCAGAATATTTGACAACAAGTACAAGCCAACTCTGTCATCGTTATTCAATGCATATGCTCTTGAGCCTATCATACAATGCCTCTGGTATGTACTTTTCTTAAACTCTTTGTGTTGAGGTTTCGAATCGGGGATTGCCATTCGAACCTCTGATCGGTAATTTGATGATACTGATCCAAAATACCTGTGAGCAAGGCGCACAACGCTTTTAAAAGGGATATTACCTATAGAGCAAAACACAATTTGATCCGTATTGTAGTTTCTTTTTAAAAAGCTTTCAATGTTCGCCTTTGTAAAGCGTTTAATATGACGTTTGGTTCCCAAAATATTTCGGCCGAACGGGTGGTTTGGGTAGAGTAATTCTTCAAAGTCGTCAAAAATTAGCTCCGATGGTGAATCCTTGTAAGAGTTTATCTCATCAATAATTACATCCTTCTCTTTAACAAGCTCCTTTTCGGGGAAAGTAGAGTTAAAAAAAATGTCGTAAAGAAGTTCGACTGCCCGATGAAAATCATCTTTTAAAAAAGTGGCGTGCACTACCGTCTCCTCCTTGGTTGTATAAGCGTTTAAATCTCCACCAACATCCTCAAGCCTGCTCATAATATGATAAGCTTTGCGGCGCTTAGTTCCTTTAAATATTACATGCTCAACAAAATGGGCAATGCCATGCTCGTTATCAAGCTCATCGCGAGTACCAGCGTTAACCATTAAACAACAGTAAGCCACAGGCGAAGCATTTCGACCGTGCACTACTCTAATGCCATTACTTAATGTATGTGTATCGAAATTCATGGGGCAATAATTGAAATGCAAACGTAATGAAATGGAATGAAACACCCAATATCTAAATTTATTCATGCTCAAACACTATAAAATAGCATTTGTTTTAGCGTGATGAGCCAAACTGTTATTTAGATAGTGTCTAAATATTAAAATATCATTTAAAAATCAACCTGATTATCAATACAGATAAGAAAAGAAGAGCAAAAACCTTTAAAACTAGTTTGCAGTTTACAAAAGTTGACTTATATTTGCGCCGCAAAACGCTGGTGCCATAGCTCAGTTGGTAGAGCAAAGGACTGAAAATCCTTGTGTCCGTGGTTCGATTCCACGTGGCACCACCAGCAGCGAAACCCGCCCCTTAAAGGCGGGTTTTTTTATATAAAATCTTCAACAATACTCCAAACTAAATATCGATAAAAGCGTTAACTTTGCAGCAATTTAAACTATACTATGAGCGAAAATAGCATACTAACAAAACTTGAAGGTCTTAGGCGAAAATTTGAGGAAATAGGCCAGCAGATTACCGATCCTGCTGTTATAGCAGACATGAAGCGATACGTTAGCCTAAACAAGGAATACCGAGAGCTTGAACCTATTGTTGAAGCATACGATAAGTATAAGAATATCCTTAGCAA
>CAZGQZ010000347.1:0-2145 GCA_964527985.1 uncultured Rikenellaceae bacterium
TTGCCGGAGGCGGTAGCGATAACGATGAGGCAATGGTCTGGCTTATAAACCGCGCCGATGGTGGCGATATTGTTGTTATTAGAGCATCCGATACCGATGGGTATAACAATTACCTTTTCACTGAGCTAGGCATTACGATTAACTCTGTTGAAACAATACTTATCGATTCGCGCGAAGCAGCGGAGCACCCTTACGTTGAGCAGCAAATTAGGAATGCCGAAGCGTTGTTTATTGCTGGAGGCGATCAATACGATTACTACCAATACTGGAAGGATACCCCAGTTATGGATGCAATTAACTACCTAATAAACGATAAAGGGGTTGCAATTGGCGGAACCAGTGCAGGTATGGCAATACTTGGAAAAGTATACTATACGCCTAGCGGCACAGGCGCACAATCGTCAACAGTACTAAATAATCCGTACCACTCAAGCACGAACATTATTGGCCGAGACAATTTTATAGATGCAGACATTCTAAATAACACTATTACCGATACCCACTTTGATGCAAGGGATAGAAGCGGAAGGTTATTCACCTTTATGGCCCGAATGGTTACCGATTGGGGCATAGAGGCAAAAGGAATAGCAGCAAATGAGTATACGGCCGTTTGTATTGATGTTGATGGGAAAGCATATGTATACGGTAACTCCAACTACGACGATTTTGCCTACTTTCTAATATCCCAAGGATGCCAACCAGAAACCTGTGAAAGCGGATTACCCTTAACTTGGAACTGCAGCGGACAAGCAGTGAAGGCCTTAAAATTAAAGGGAGATAACACAAATCCTCCGTATTTTGATCTAACCGACTGGACAAATGCAAGCGCTGGCGAATGGGAGTATTGGTACTCCATTGATGGTGTCCTCACAAAAACAGGAGTTTCGTCAATACATGGTAAAACTAGCAACACACTAAATATATTCCCAAATCCAGCAACAAATTGGTTTTATGTAGATATGAGCGAAAGCGATTATGAACTTATTGAAATTACTAGCATAAGCGGACAGCATAAAAAATCGCAAAAGCTAAACCAAGGAGTAAACCGAATCGATATATCTGATTTACCAAATGGGGCATATCTTACAGTGGTAGCCAATAAATTTGGCTTAAAAAGAGGTATTCTGGTAGTATCTAAATAAATTGGAATACCCTCAATAAACTGTGCGGTTTTGTCAAATAATGTTGGCATAAATCGTTTTATTATTATGCCAATAAAAAGAGAATAAGCCGTATTTTTCATACCTTTAGGTGAACATGTTTTTAAAACTAACCAACATTGGTGGTAGTTTTAGAAAGTGTTCATATGTTGAACTTTTCGTACACGAAAAGTGTTTGTTCACAAAAAGGCTCGTAAAATGCTGCTCGATTACCACATGCATACCTTTCTCTCCGATGGTCGCGACGATCACGAGCAAATGATTTCATCTGCTGCATTTCGCGGAATTGGCGAAATAGGGTTTACCGATCACATTAGCATAAAACCTGTTAGCTGGGCCATGCCCGTTGAAAGGATAGATGAAATGGTAAATCGAGTTCGCGATGCTCAATCGGGAGACACCAAAGGAGTTGTTGTTAAGTTTGGGGTTGAAATGGACTATTTCTTTGGTATGGAAAAGCAAATTCAGGAGGTAATTGCAAAACTTCCCGTTGACTACGTAATCGGATCTGTTCATTTTATTGACGATTGGAACTTTGATACCGATATTAGCCAGTACGATACCACCGACATAAACAAATTTTATCGCCAGTACTTTAAGCTCGTTCAACAATCGGCAAAGTCCAAATTATTCGATATTATTGGCCATTGTGATCTTGCTAAAAAGTTTGCTTTCTACCCTACCTTTCCCCTCGATGTACTCTACGACGAAACAGCACAAGTTTTTAAGCGCTTCGACGTTACGGTTGAAGTAAACACAAGCGGAAGAACCAAGCCCTGCAACGAGTTTTACCCGTCGGCACAATTCCTTGAACGCCTAGCCCACTACAAAGTACCCATTACTCTTGGATCCGATGCTCATGTTGAGCAGAATGTTGGCCAATTTTTCGACGATGCCATTGCCGAACTCAAGGCGCTAGGCTATAAAGAAATTGCCAGATTTACGAATAGGAAAAGGGAGATGGTGAAGATATAGTGGGAGTATT
>CAZGQZ010000348.1:0-2137 GCA_964527985.1 uncultured Rikenellaceae bacterium
AAAACAAAAAGCGTGAGCTCATATATTTACTCACGCTTTTTGTTTGTTGCTAATGCAAGTTACTTCGGTCTACTCTTATTCGTTCTATTGGCTTTGGAGTCGTTTTTCCTGTTGGGCTTACTATCCTTTACAGTCGATTTCTCTTTTCTGCTCTGTGTGTTCGACTTCTGCCTAGTCACTCTCTTCTCGTTTTTATGAGTTGATTGCCTTACGCTCTTTTCTTGCTTTGGCTGCTTTGCCCTTGCTGGACGAGATGACACATTGCTTGCTGGGCGTTTAGGCTCGCGCAAAGGTTTTGCCTCAGTTTCTCGTTTGGGTGGTCTACGCTGAAGTGCGTCTGTTTCTCTTCGTTCCTTGTTTATCTCATTCGAATTTGGTCTACTTCCCTGCACCTCTTTAGGCCTCTTACCAACCACTGGTCGTGAAGTTTCGCTTGTCACGCTTGCATCCTGATTGCCAACTGGCCTTTTGCCGTTAACATTTGTGTTTGGAACGGGGCGTTCTCTCTCTAACCTACTATTATCGGGTCTTTGTCTTTCTGGTTTTGGTTTCCCATCGGGATATTTTTGAGCAAACAGCTGTTCGCCATCTCTTCTTCGCTCAGGTTTGCTATAAGTATCCTTATAGCGTCCCCTGTTAATATTAACAACAACGGTTGGTGAGTAGTTTCGAATATTTGTTACGTAAACGGAATGGTACCTGTTGCAGCGATGCCTTCTCCAAGGTCTGTAATACATGTGGTAGTGAGCATGCCAATGGTAATGATATCCATAGTAGTAATGCCAGTAGTGCGGTGCCCATGGATTCCAGTACGATGGATAGTAACCCCAATACCAAACCGAACGCCATGGCCTGTAAATTGGTCTGAAAATATGTACTATAACTGGCCATGTTGATACTTCGTAGTAGGTTGTAACGACCACATCGTCGGGTTGAGATTGATACGAATTGCCTTTATAGCCTGGATTTGGCGTTTCGGCGTAAACGGGCTCAACAATGTAATTGGGGCCATACAATGCCTCATCGCCAATTAGCTGAATTTGTGCTGAGCCATCGGCAAATTGCTGAACGGTAAAAACAGCAACGTCCTGCTGCTCATTTTGGTTTAAAGCAACCCGAAGTACAATGGTGTGTGTATTGTCCTCAACATAATCGTATACCATGATATAGTCTACTAGGTTGTCACCATTTAAATCGAGGTTGTTAATTAGCTTATCCGGGTCGTTCAAGTTTCTTTCGAATGCCTCAATGGTTTCGGAATCGCGAAACACATCCATAACAGCATAAAGGTTGAGGTTATCTCCAGGTAATCCTAAATAATCGGACGATTGAGTTTGCGCTAATACGTTAGTTGCTCCTGCTAGCCATACAAGCAGGCAAATGCTAAAGTTGCTAATAATCTTTTTCATGGCTTTGTTTTTAGTTAATAGAAGAATATGCCTCGGTTAAACCAAATGCCATGCCAAATTAGGTGCTCCCTTTGCCTAAATAAAAAAGGACGAGCAGCGCTGCTGCTCGTCCCTAAAAAACTCATTGAATTAGCAATGCTATGCTTCAACTTTTGCTAGCTCTACTTTTTGGGCAACAACTTCGGTAATATACCTATCCTGTCCGCTTTTATCGGTATACTTGCGGGTGTTCAATTTACCGTTCACGGAAACAAGTGCACCCTTTTTAAGGAAATCGAAATCCTCATCCTTTTTGTTTACCCATAGCGTTACGTTGTGCCATGTGGTATTATCAACCCAATCGCCTTTGCTGTTCTTGTAGCTTTCGTTTGTTGCAAGGCTAAAGTTAATTAGCGTGCGTCCGCTATCAAATGTACGTACCTCTGCATCGCGTCCTAAAAATCCCTGAACTTGTACTTTGTTAATTGTAGTTTCCATAGCTGAAATGTTTTAATTGGTTTTACGATTAATTTGTTGATGCAAAGTAACGGCACCGCAGAAAGCCGATTCGGTTAATAAATAGTTACAGTCGGTTAATATTCGTTTGTTGTCGTTTGCTGTTTTTTATGTATTTGTATAACTTGTATTTAATGGAACTTGATAAACTACCAATGCAATAATAAAAATTGAGTTCGATAGTAGAATAAGAAAATTTACAAATAGCCAGCGGCAAGGTGATTGGAACAAAA
>CAZGQZ010000349.1:0-2132 GCA_964527985.1 uncultured Rikenellaceae bacterium
TCTCTTCTCAACCGCCCGTGCGTGCGCCTCAAGCCCCTCGGCTCTGGCTAGCGATGTGGTTGCCTTTGCAATTGATGATAGTCCTTCGCTGGTGAGTTGCTGAAAGGTTATGGTTTTCATAAAGCTAAGCAAATTCACCCCGCTCCAGTTTCGGGCAAAGCCCGATGTGGGTAGCGTGTGGTTGGTTCCGCTGGTGTAATCGCCCACCGATTCGGGCGTAAAATGCCCCAGAAAAACCGAGCCTGCGTTTTCAACTTTTTCTGCAAGTTCATTTGGCTCATCAACGGCCATAATAAGGTGCTCGGGTGCGTACTCATTGCTTATGGTTATGGCATCATCCAAATTATCAACAAGAATTGCGGTACTATTCTCAAGGCATTGCAGCGCAATACCCCTTCGGGGTAGGGTTTCAACTTGCTCATTAACCTCCTTTAAGCAGGCATCTAAAATGCCTTGGTTTGTGGCTATTAGCACAACCTGACTATCGGTTCCGTGCTCGGCTTGCGACAGCAAATCGGCTGCAACAAAGGCAGGATTTGCTGTTTGGTCGGCAATAACAAGCACTTCCGATGGGCCGGCAGGCATATCGATGGGTACACCCATTGCGCTAACCTGCACCTTTGCCTCGGTAACGTATCGGTTACCCGGCCCAAAAATCTTATCAACCCTGGGGATGCTTGCTGTACCAAATGCCATTGCGCCAATGGCCTGCGCCCCGCCCACGGTAAAAACCCGCGCGTTGAAAAGGCTAAGGGTGTAAAGCAGCTCGGGTGTTGGGTTTGGTGGAGTGCATATTACCAGCTCTTTGCACCCAGCCACTTTTGCCGGAACGGCAAGCATAAGCACAGTGCTAAGTAGCGGTGCTGTTCCACCGGGGATGTATAGCCCCACTCGATTAAGCGGCTTGTATTGCAACTTGCAGCATATGCCAGGCATTGTGCTAATGCTAACATTTTGTGGCTTTTGCGCAGTGTGAAATTTCTCAATATTGGCAATGGCTTGGGCTATTGAGGTAACAATATCTTGCGACACAGCATTTTTGGCCTGCTCCATTTCCAATTTGGGTATTTCAAGCAGTTGGCTGTTGTATTTATCAATCTCCCTGTTAAGCCGAATAAGGGCAGCATCACCATTTTGCCTAACCTCGGCAATAATTTGGCTAACCCGCTGCTTTGTTTCAGGGTCATCTTGCAAAGGACGCTTTAGAGCTTGGCTTATTTCCTGTTTTGTTGGGTATTGTAGTTTTTTCATTGATTTAGATTTTTTTGGAACGCTGATGACGCAGATTTACTTCAATTTTGATTATCTCGTCAACCTCCCAAAAACGTCGGTTTACGAGACAGGTCGATTACCGATTACCGATTACTGTTCACCTATTTTTATAACATCTGCGTTAATCCTTAAAATCAGCGTTATCTGCGTTCTATTATTTCTCACTTCCCCCATTGCTTCTCGCCCCGCTTAAACGCTTCTTCCTGCTCATCGGCATTTGCTTTTGATGTGTGGCGTACTTTTAGCGTGTTTGACACATCGGTTAGGCTTAGGTTGCGAGCCGCTAGCAATACCTGTAGGTGATATAGTAAGTCGGCAGCCTCGCTTAAAAACCTTTCGTCATCGGGATTTTCTGTTTCTAGAACCAGCTCAACAGCCTCTTCGCCCACCTTTTTGGCAATACGTTTTACGCCTGCATTTAGTAGCTTTGCGGTGTAGCTCTCGTTGGGTAGTTGGTCTTTTCGCGATTCAATAATTCCCTCAAGGGTATTCAAAAAGCTAAGGTTTTGCTGGTTAACCTCATTGAAGCAAGTGTCGTTGCCTGTGTGACACACAGGGCCATCGGGTAGGGCTTTAACCAGCAGCGTATCGCCATCGCAATCGGGAATAATATCTTTTACCCTAAGGTAGTTGCGCGAAGTTTCGCCCTTGGTCCATATTTGGCGGCGGGTGCGACTGTAAAACGTTACCATTCCCGTTTGGCGGGTTTTCTCAAGGGCTTCGCGGTTCATAAAACCAACCATAAGCACCTTGTCGGTTGCGGCATCCTGCACTACGGCAGGGATTAGGCCGTTTAGCTTGTCGAAATCTAAGTTCACCATTTCAATTATGTTTAATGTTTAGAGTTTAATGTTTAGAGT
>CAZGQZ010000350.1:0-2100 GCA_964527985.1 uncultured Rikenellaceae bacterium
AATTTCGGTAGTAAAGGTACGAATTATTGAGAAGGAGTTCGATAAACTTTTGGTTTGCGCATGTTATCATTTCACAGGCTTAAACTCAGTAGTCTAGCGATTGAAATGCTTTACGATTTTAGTAAAGAAAACTCCCAATTTGGTAAAATGTAAACGATACTATCCAAGCAAGCGCAGTGGTATAAAATATAGTAAAGGCAGCCCATTTCCAGTGTCCCGACTCTTTTTTTATTGCAGCAATTACAGCAACGCAAGGGAAGTATATTAGGATAAATAGTAGGAATGAGAATGCGCTTAAAGGTGTGTAAACCTTTTGTCCCTTTTTGGGACCGTAGGTATAAACCTCATCGCGTAGCTTATGTATAAGTGTTTGGCTCGTTTCGTCGGCATCGGAGCCTGCTTGTACAAGCACTCCAAGAGTGCTAACCACAATCTCCTTGGCAGCCACACCCGATACAAGGCTAATGCCCATTTTCCAGTCGAAACCTAGCGGGCGAATAATTGGCTCAATAAATTTTCCGATCCGTCCGAGGTACGAGTTTGCTTGCCGTTCCGATACCTTTTGCGATTCGAGTAGCTCAATTTGTACCTGTTTTAGGTTGATGAGGCTGTCGGTGTTTGCAATTGGCAACCTGTTGGTAGTTAGCGAAGCGATATCGGCATTTAGCAGCTCAATTTTCTCATCGAAGTTTTGGCTGTAATCAGCGTTTTTCGGGTAGTACTCCAACGCCCAAATAATGATAACCGCAACAAGAATAACTCCTCCCATCTTTTTAAGGTACTGCGATGCTTTAAACCACATGTGCCTTATGGTCGATTTTAGCGTAGGAATGCGATACGGAGGGAGTTCCATTACAAATGGAATATCGTCTCCTTTAAAAAGCGTTTTCTTAAATACTATTGCCATTATTATAGCCATAGCAATTCCGATAAGGTAAATGGCAAATAGCATTGAGCCTGCATGCTCGGGAAAAAATGCACCAAGAATGAGAATGTAAACGGGTAACCTAGCGCTACACGACATGAATGGGTTTATGAGCATGGTAACCATTCTGTTGTTTCTATTCTCAATGGTACGTGTTGCCATTATTGCGGGTACGTTACAGCCAAAACCCATAATAAGCGGTATAAACGACTTGCCATGTAGCCCAATTTTATGCATTAGCTTATCCATAATAAAAACTGCACGCGCCATGTAGCCCGTATCTTCAAGAATAGATAAGAAGAAGAATAGAAGAAGTATGTTTGGTAGAAATATTATTACGCTTCCAACACCGTTTATTATGCCGCCAACTAGCAAATCCTTGAATGCTCCATCGGGCATTACTTGTGTGAGAAATGAGCTGAGCAAGCCAACTCCTTGGTCAATCCAATCCATGGGGTATGCCCCAAGTTTAAACGTGGTAAAAAAGCTAATCCACATAAAAAGGAGGAATATGGGAAACCCGAATAGCTTATGGGTTATAAATGCATCGATGGTTTGGGTGTTTTGCCGTTTTTTATGCTTGTTCTCGGTATAGGTTTCCTTAAGTGCACCAGCAATAAAACCGTATTTTGCATCGGTAATTAGGGTTTCGGAGTCTTCGTTGTAAATCTCCTCAAGGCGTTTAATTTGCTGATTGGTAATCTGCATAATCTCATCAAGCGATCCCGATTTGCTAAGTATCCGATGGGCTTGCTTGTCCTTTTCCAATAGTTTTATTGACAGGTAGCGCGACGAGTAGTGAATGTTTATGCTTTGGTTATTACTATTTTTAATAGGAGTTTGAATGGCCTCAATGGCACGTTCAATGTGTTCGCCATAGTTGAGGTGTATGTGCCTGTAGGTTTTGTCCTTATCGGCATAAAGGTTAATAACCGTATCGAATAAATCCGAAATGCCTTTTCCCTTTGAGCTAACGGTTGGAACAAATGGAATACCAATCATTTTGCCCAAATCCTTATACCTAAAGGTATCGCCTTGCGCCTCTAGCTCGTCGTACATATTTAGGGCTATAACCACCTTTATGTCCATATCGATGAGCTGAGTGGTAAGGTAGAGGTTTCGCTCAATATTCGAAGCATCAACAACGTTGATAACCACATCGGGTTTTTGCTGAT
>CAZGQZ010000351.1:0-2099 GCA_964527985.1 uncultured Rikenellaceae bacterium
ATTGTCGACCCAAGCACAATCGCTACCATTACTAACCGAGCCATCCTTTTCATAGCTCCACTTAAAGGTATGAGTACCCGAAGCTACAGGGAACGATACTTCAGTCCAATCAACCTCTCCGCTCCAAGATGCTTTTTCGACACCATCAATATAAAACTTCAGGTAATCGTAACCACTTTCCGATGAAACCTTGTAAAAGAAGACAATTTCGGCAGATGAAACTACATCGAGAGTAATTTCCATTGAAGTGGTTTGTTCATCGGTTATTGATGCCGATTTCATGCTGAAATCGCCATCGTAAGCAGTGGAGTTGTCGCGTACCCAATTTCCACCTTCAAAGGCAAAACCTTCGGGCACACCAACCTCAAAGCTTTCGGCATTTGAGGGTGCTAGCGTAAAGTTTATGGTGTTTGATTCGCCAGTAAGCGTTTGTGTTACTGTTTGGCTCAAATATCCTTGCATTGATGCTTTAACTTGATAGGTATTCTCGGGAATTGAACCAAAACTGTATTCGCCCGAAGCATTAGTATAAACAGGACTAATAGTAGATGAGTTTAGCAACTCAACCTTTACTCCATTTATGGGATTTCCCGTTTCGCTGTCGGTAACAACTCCCGCAAGGCTAGTTTGAGCGGCCTGAACAAGCACAACATCCTTAGGAACAAATGATGTATAGCTGCTAACTGTTAGGGAGTGAACTTGGCTAATGTACCCTTCGGCGGAATACATAACGCTGTAGGTTCCTGGTTCAATCATCCGAACATATAAACCTGTATTTGGATTTGTTACTACGTGCGAGTTATACTGATCGTGGCCATCGATGGTGATAGTGGCATTTAGCGGATCGCCCTGCTCGTTAGTTACCGTTCCTTGAATACCCGTGTATAACCACTCAATGTATGAAAGCAGAGCCTCTTTGTTGTAGTTCCAAAAGTTTGGCAGTTCAGTACTAGCGGGATTCTTTGTGTTGGATACCTCCATGGTAATCTCCTTGCAGTTATGCCAGTAGTTCATATAATCCTGTCTGCCGCCTGAAACAACGTACCAATCGCCACCCTGGGTTACCCCATTATCCTCGCCAGTAAAATAGCCCGAAGGGCTATCGGCTTGCGCTTGATCGGCGTACTGTCGGCTTACCGTGTAAAACCAATTATGATCGGCATGTGCATTTTGTGCTGTTGTCCAAGCATCCCAAGGAAAGTTGGCGAGTTCAATACCACCATGAAAGTTGGCTGAGAAAACAAAACTACGACTAGCAGCATAGTTCATCATGGCAACAGTTTCGGGCTGGTATGAGTATCCATCGGGGTTTTCACCAACCCTAGGATCGGGGAAATTTCGGTTAACATCAACGTTATTCGCATTGCTACGGGTTGACCCGTCAACAGTGTAATTTCCAGAGCGATATGTTCCATCGGGGTTTGCATTTGGATTGATGTAGATTGCAAGCCCATCTACCATATCGGTAATGCGCGAATCGGTTCCGTAGTTCGATAAAAGGTAATCGATAAGCCTTAGCATAAGGATGTAACCTGTAGTTTCGTCGCCATGCATGGTGCTGGTGTAGAAAAATTCTGGCTCAGCCTCCTCGTTAATAACGTTATCGGATATTTTTACCACGTAAAGTTTTCGCCCTTCAACAGTTGTCCCAATACTATCGAGTTTGCAAAGGGTGGGGTAATCCTCTTCAAACTTTTTCATCATTGAGCGGTAAACCTCGTAGGTTGGGTATTTGTCCCAATTGGCCATCTGCTCAACGGTAGTTGCCATGGCTCGGTTTTTAATTGCCGATGTTGGGCTTGGCAACATTTCAGGGGTGTAACCCAGTGCCTTAAGCTTAGCCAACTCCTTGGAATTGGCGTAGGCGTAAATAGTTTCTCCCTCAACCTTATCGATAGATACAGTTTGGGTGATTGTGGTGTTAACAAGTTTTTTGTCCTTCTCGGAAATTTTTAGGTAGTATTCCTGCGCATTTATCGTTTGGGGTAAATGTGAAAAAAGGGCAATGACTAAAAAAAACAAAATGCGTTTCATGAAAAGAGTAGTTTTTTATTGTGGTTTAAATTAGGTTAGTAGGGGCCAAAGTTATTCGAAATGAT
>CAZGQZ010000352.1:0-2088 GCA_964527985.1 uncultured Rikenellaceae bacterium
ACCTTTTTTCTCCTCCTTTGGTGCCTCTGACTTAGCGTCCTGCTTTGGCGACTCCTTTTGAGCAGCGGGTTTCTCCTTAATCCTATCCGATTTTTTTACAATCTTTTTCTTTTCTTGGTCAAGATCAACTTTGCCTACCACCTTTGGCTTTGCTAGTTTTTGGGCCTCGGTTTCAATATGTTCTACCGGTGGTTTTTCGTCCTTAGCCTTTGCTGGCTTTTCTTTGGGAGGTTCAGGTTTTGCTTCCTCTTTGGCTTTTGGCTTTTCAGCTTCCTTGGCTTTTTTTGGCTCAAGATCGATTTTCCCTTTAACCGTTAGGTTAATCTTTGGCTTGTCTGTTTGGAAAGACTCTTTTTCTGGAGTAACATTTTTAACAATCACCTCCTCTTCAGTGGCATCGCCCTCGTCCTCTTCGTTTCCTTCGGCTGGAATGTCCTCAATTGAAACAGATTCCTTCTTTTCACGAAGGTTCATAAGGCTTACCTTTTGCGATTCCTTTTTGAGGTTGATATCACCTCCAAACTCTTTGGCCAATATATCGTACAAGTTAGCATCCACCTTGGTATTTGGGTTGCTTTCAATTTTATGCCCCTTTTTACCAAGGAAATCGACCAGAGTGGAGATACCAACGTTAAACTCTCTTGCCAGCTTACTTAATCTTATTGCTTTCTCGGCGTTTGTCATATTTTGTTAATCCAGGTTTGATTAATGTTGCAAAACTAAACTAAAGCCATTACTATTCAAATTCTGACTCTAAAATTCTGATTAGCTCCTTAACGGTTTCTTCTTCAAGATCGGTTCGTTTTACTAGCTCCTCGTACGGGATTTCGAGTACGCTTTTGGCCGTATCGCAGCCTATACCCTTTAGCACATCGATAATCCAGCTGTCAATTTCATCGGTAAACTCATCCAGATTAACGTCTTCATCGTCTTGTGTATCGGCTTCGCGGAATACGTCAATCTCATATCCTGTAAGCTGGCTAGCCAGCTTTATGTTAAACCCGCCTTTACCAATGGCCAGCGAAACCTCTTCGGGCTGAAGAAACACCTCTGCCCTTTTGTTGGGTTCATCAATTTTAATTGATGTAATTTTTGCTGGGCTAAGAGAACGGGTAATGTACAGCTGAAGGTTATTTGTAAAGTTGATAACGTCAATGTTTTCGTTTCGTAGCTCGCGAACAATTCCGTGTATTCGGCTTCCCTTCATACCAACACAAGCGCCAACAGGATCGACCCTCTCGTCGTATGATTCAACAGCCACTTTTGCTCTTTCGCCAGGGATGCGAACAATTTTTTTAATGGTGATTAATCCGTCGAAAATTTCGGGAACCTCTAGTTCGAATAAACGTTCGAGGAATACTGGCGATGTACGTGATAGAATAATAATTGGAGAGTTATTTCTCATCTCAACACGAACAACTACCGCACGCATTGTATCGCCTTTGCGAAAAAAGTCGGAAGGGATTTGCTCATTTTTTGGCAGTAAAAGCTCATTGCCTTCATCATCAAGCACTAAAATCTCTCTTTTCCAAACCTGATAAACTTCACCCGTAATTATCTCCCCAATCCGATCCTTATACTTTGAGTAGATGTTATTTTTCTCGAGCTCAAGAATGCGAGCAGTTAGGTTTTGCCTAAGTGAAAGTATTGCTCTTCGACCAAAATCGGCAAGCTTAACCTCATCGGTAACCTCCTCGCCAACCTCGTAATCGTCATCAATTTTTGTTGCTTCGGATAGAGAAACTTGCCTGTTTGGGTCTTCAACTTCACCGTCTTCTACCACTTCTCTGTTACGCCATATTTCAAAGTCACCCTTATCAATGTTAATAATTATATCGTAATTATCATCGGAGCCATACATTTTAATAATCATGTTCCTGAACACATCCTCAAGCACACTCATCATGGTGGGCCTATCAATGTTCTTTAACTCCTTAAATTCGGCAAAGGTGTCAATTAGGTTAATGTTTTCCATTTGTTCGTTAATATTATTGTATGTCGTTATCTAAAAGAGATTACAATTGTAGCCGATTTTATCTCGGAATAAGCAAAGGCCATCTTTTTAACTACTAGCTCTTTTCTTTTTTT
>CAZGQZ010000353.1:0-2085 GCA_964527985.1 uncultured Rikenellaceae bacterium
CTATCATACGGAGCGGGGAATGTGGCCTCGGTGCAAAATGCGCTTGAGCGGCTAGGCGTAAACGCCTTTATTTCTGATAATTTGGCAGAGCTAATGCAAGCCGACAGGCTAATTTTTCCGGGTGTTGGGCACGCAACCCACGCCATGCAGCAAATTGAGCAAAGGGGACTAAGCGAGGTTTTAAAATCGTATAAACGCCCGCTATTGGGAATATGCTTGGGTATGCAGCTAATGGGTAGCCAGTCGGAAGAGGGTGCAACCCAAGGGCTTGGACTAATTGATTTTGATGTGAAGCAGTTTAAAATATCGGAAAAAGTTCCACATATGGGCTGGAATAGCATTGATATTATTGAAAACCAATTGTTTAAAGATATTCCCAATGGCACGTACTTTTACTTTGTGCACAGCTACTACGCCCAGATATGTAAAAATAGCATCGCTACTTGCGAGTACGAAATACCATTTACCGCAGCAGTTAGCAAAGGCAACTATTTTGGTGTACAGTTTCACCCCGAGAAAAGCGGGGAGGCGGGAATGGAAATGCTAAGAAATTTTGTGAATTTGTAAAAAATAGTCTTAAACTAAAATGAAACTTATCCCAGCAATAGACCTAATAGATGGTAAATGCGTACGCCTTTACAAGGGCGATTATAGCACATCGAAAATTTACAACCCAAACCCTTTAGACCAAGCAAAAGCATTTGAGGACAAGGGGATTGAAAACCTTCACCTGGTAGATTTGTCGGGTGCGAAGGCAGGTTACCCAATGCATTTAAGGGTACTAGAGCAAATTACTAACTGCACAAACCTAAAGGTTGACTTTGGCGGAGGAATTCGCAACCAACAAAGCCTTGAGGATTGCCTCAGCGCAGGTGCAGCTCAGGTAAATTTGGGTACAGTTTTAATACATCAACCCCAGCTTGCACCCGAATGGATTGAACGCTTTGGCACTAAAAAGCTAATTGCCTCGGTTGATGTTATGAACCGAAAAGTTAAAGTTTCGGGTTGGCAAGAGGAGTCGAATTTACTAATTGACGATGTTATTACCCGTTTAATAAAAGATGGCTTTACCTATTTCACCGTAACCGATATTGACCGAGATGGAACCCTTGGCGAGCCAGCATTTGAGCTGTATACCGACTTAATTCAAAAGTTTCCTTCCATAAAGCTAAATGCCAGCGGAGGGGTATCAGAACAGAATCAACTCGAAAAACTTTCGGCTATTGGATGCTATGGAGCCATTGTGGGTAAGGCGATTTATGAAGGGAGGATACGAATTGATAAATAATTGGGTTGTCTGTTGTCAGTTATCTGTTATCTGTTATGTTGCGTATAACCAACAAACAACAGATAACTAACAACCTACAAATACTTAAATCTTACTGTAAAATTAAATTATGCTGACAAAACGAATAATTCCGTGCCTCGATATTAAGAATGGCAGAACAGTGAAAGGGGTTAACTTTCAGAACTTGCAAGATGCTGGCGACCCGGTTGCTTTGGCAGCGCACTACTCGGCACAGGGCGCCGATGAGCTAACCCTGCTCGACATTACAGCCACGCTCGAAGGCCGCAAAACCTTTGTAAATGTTGTAAACGATGTGGCAAAAGCCATAAATATCCCCTTTACAGTAGGCGGTGGTATTAGCAGCGCAAAGCAGGTTGAGGCGCTGCTTTCGGCCGGTGCCGATAAGGTTTCGGTAAATACATCGGCCATAGTAAATCCGCAGCTTATTGCTGAGCTGGCTAGGCAATTTGGCTCGCAATGCGTAGTGGTAGCCATCGACACAAAGCTAACCAGTAACGGCTGGGAGGTTGTTAGCCATGCTGGCACAAAACCCACTGGACTTTTAGCTACAAATTGGGCAAAGGAATGTTACAATCGGGGTGCAGGCGAAATACTGTTAACCTCGTTCACATCGGACGGAACGCGGCAAGGTTTTGCGTTGGATATTACCCGTGGGGTATCGGAAGCTGTAAGTATTCCCGTAATTGCCTCGGGAGGAGCAGGCAATGCGCAGCACTTTGTTGATGTTTTTACTGAGGGAAAAGCCGATGCTGCGCTGGCAGCAGGAATTTTTCACT
>CAZGQZ010000354.1:0-1996 GCA_964527985.1 uncultured Rikenellaceae bacterium
TAAACCCAATGGCTAGCGTTAGCGCCCGCGCATTTTCGGTTGAAGAAACCGAAAGGTATGCAGGCAGCCGCAACGACCCAGCACGCATGGCAGCCAACTTTGCAGGTGTTGTTGGGGTTGACGATTCACGAAATGACATTATAATTCGCGGAAACTCCCCAATGGGCTTGCTTTGGCGATTAGAGGGAGTTGATGTACCAAGCCCAAACCACTGGGGAATGAGTGGTTCAACGGGTGGGCCGGTGAGTATGCTCAACAATACGCTGCTCGAAAATTCCGACTTTATTACAGGAGCATTCCCCGCCGAATACGGAAACGCCCTTTCGGGCGTATTCGACCTACGAATGCGAAACGGTAATAACGAACAGTATGAATTTTTAGGGCAAATTGGTTTTAATGGCTTCGAAATTGGAGCCGAAGGACCAATTAACAAATCGAAAGGTTCCTCATTCCTCATAAACTACCGATACTCAACAATGGCCGTGTTTGATAAGCTGGGTATGGATTTTGGCACAATGGGCGTTCCTAAATATCAAGATTTATCGTTTAAAGTTAA
The DNA here is from genome assembly GCA_964527985.1 of uncultured Rikenellaceae bacterium. Taxonomy (GTDB): domain Bacteria; phylum Bacteroidota; class Bacteroidia; order Bacteroidales; family Tenuifilaceae; genus Perlabentimonas. Next base: position 557 of record CAZGQZ010000354.1, read on the forward strand.
TATGCCCAATACCAAATTGGGTCATATCTCAATTTTCGGTTTAGGCGGATTAAGCTACATTGAAATTTGGGATAGCCGAAAGGATACCACAAAAGAGCAGCTTAACTACTACGGTGGCGAAGGGTTTGATATTACATCGGGCACAAACATGGGGGTAACAGGAATAACTTCGCACTACACAATTAACAACAACACGTACCTTAAGACAACTATTGCAGCCATGGCGCAAAAATCGCTCAACTACATGGATACTTTGAGTGAAGACCTTTCAAAGTTCAGGTTCTACGAATCGGATTTTACTGACAACCGGATATCTGCCTCAACAACCATAAACCATAGGTTTAATCCGAAACATACAGTAAAAGCCGGTATTTCAGCAAAACTGCTAATGAGCGATTTTTACGACAATGTTTGGTACTACCGCTTTAACGAGTATAGAAGCCAAATAGATTTTGAAGGTTCAACATGGCTGGTTCAGCCATTCGTACAATGGCAATTTCGTCCATCGGATCGGATTACAGTAAATTCGGGCTTACATCACAACTTCTTTGCTTTTAACAATAGCCACTCGATTGAACCCCGGCTAGGACTTCGATACGGACTCACCCCAAAACATTCAATTAGCTTTGGTTACGGATTGCACAGCCAGCTATCGCCACTCTTTGTATACTTTCTGCGCGAACCCCTTGACGATGGCTCATACGTTGATACAAATACCGATTTGGGCTTGACCAAAAGTCACCATCTAGTGGCTGGTTACGACTATCGAATAAACAGCTTTACCCGAATTAAACTTGAGGCTTACTATCAGTACATATTCGATGCTCCTGTTGATGCCGAGAGCTCAAACTCATTCTCAATGCTAAACAATGGTGCTAGCTTCGAATTTAGCATGCCATCATACTTTATGAAAAATGCAGGAACAGGCGAGAACTATGGCCTTGAGCTAACCCTCGAACGATTCCTAAACAAAGGTATGTACTTTCTGTTTACAGGATCGCTGTTTGAATCGAAGTACACAGGAAGCGACGAAAGAACATACAATACTGCCTTTAACAATAATTACGTGGTGAATGCCCTGTTTGGCAAGGAGTTCTTACTAGGAAAAAACACTTCTAGTGCTAAACGATCTCTTGCTCTTGATTTCAGAGGAATGTTTGCCGGTGGAAAAAGGGCTACTCCTTGGGTTGCCGAATTTAATGAGGAAACACAGAAATACGAACGAGAATGGGATTACAACAAAGCCTTTAGCATTAAAATGGACGATTTCATTAAGGCTGATCTAAAGGTAACCTATCGAATTAATAAGCGAGGGGTTACGCAAGAGTTTGGCATTGAAATAACCAATTTGCTAAACTACGAAAATATTCAGATGGAGAAATTTAACGAAGTTACTGGTGAAGCAGAATACGTTTACCAAACCAGCATGATGGCTATACC
>CAZGQZ010000355.1:0-1984 GCA_964527985.1 uncultured Rikenellaceae bacterium
TTAGTTTGAAACTTAACATCGAATGCTTTAGCAAAGTTTTGTCCTAGAAAATGAGAAGTTCCTGCCTGTAACGCTTTGCCGTCTTGCATAAGCGCTTCAATACAATATGTTTCAAGAGCTCCAGCAAAACGCTCACCTTCCGATTTAGTTCCTATAATAACGGGTAATCCCATCCAGTTTTGAGCAAAATCTGCGTAAACGTTAATCATTTTTGTTGTTTCCTCAATAGCTTCCTCTTTTGTTGCATGGGCAGTATGACCTTCCTGCCAAAGGAACTCGGCTGTTCTTAGGAATAATCTTGTGCGCATCTCCCAGCGTACAACATTTGCCCACTGATTAACAAGAATGGGTAAATCGCGGTACGATTGTATCCAGCCCTTATAAGTGTTCCATATTATTGTTTCGGAGGTTGGCCTTACTATAAGCTCTTCTTCCAGTTTAGCATCTTCATCAACTACAACACCTTTTCCATTAGGATCGTTTTTTAAACGATAATGAGTAACTATGGCACACTCTTTGGCAAATCCCTCAACGTGATCAGCTTCTTTACTGAAGAATGATTTTGGTATAAATAATGGGAAATATGCATTCTGATGACCAGTTGCTTTAAACATATCATCGAGTTGCCTTTGGATTTTTTCCCAGATTGCATATCCGTAAGGCTTAATAACCATGCAGCCTCTGACTGCTGAGTGATCGGCTAAGCCTGCTTTCACAACAATGTCGTTATACCATTGCGAATAGTTCTCTTCTCTGCTAGTAATTCCTTTTGCCATAGTGCTTGTTTGGTATGAATTTTGTTACTTTTTAAGTGGTTTTTAAAGATGCAAAGTAAGTAAATAAAACCCTAAATATAAAAAGACATGGAGGTTGTTATGAAAACAAAACTTAAAATTTTCGCAATTGCTTTATTTGCTGTAACCATGGGCGCTTGCTCAAGTAGCATGCAATTAAGCAAATCGGGTGCGAGTAGGGGTGACGATTTATACTATAACCCCTCTGAATCGTATACAGAAGAGTCTGCCCCGAAGAGTACTTCAAATACAAACCTTAAGATTGAAGATCTTGAGCGTAAGTATCAAGAAATACTTGCAAATGACAGCATTGGAATCGTAGATACGCTAGTTTACAAATCAGAAGATAGCGGCAATCCTTACGAGAACCTTCTATCAACGTCATATCAAGAGTCTTATGAGAGAAGGTTAAAGGGAATGTCTAATCCTAGTTACAGGCTAAACGATTGGTCAACACAGTATTCCGATGATTACTGGTATGCAAGTGCCTACGATCCTAGTTTCTACAACATAATTGTTATGGGTAGCGATGTTTGGGTTGAGCCTAATTACATATCATCAATGTTTGGTTGGCCTCGTTATGGCTTTTCAAGCTACTGGGGTTCGCCTTGGTTTGGTCGCCCTTATTCGTATGGTTCTAGTTTTTATTGGGGCTATGGGTACCCTAGCTATTGGGGGTATTCAAATCCTTACTCGTATTGGTACTCTCCTTGGAATAGCTACTATTGGGGCTACAATAATGGATATTGGGATAGTTACTACGGAAATAATTATATTACCAACGCTAACTATCACTACGGACGCAGACCGTCACAAGGTACTGTAAGTTCAGGAAATAGGCCCACTGTTGGCGATAACACAGTTAACCGCGATAGGCGAAGAGATTTAACTGACAAACAAGTTGTTTTAGGGAATGATCAGGCTCGCGAAAGAAAACCAGGTACTACCGATCAGGTTTCTACTCGACCTGCTGTTGCAAAAGACCCTAACACAATAAATGCAACACGACCAGTTCGTCAAGAACCCGATCGTAAAGAGGTTAGAGAACCTGTTAGGGGTAACGATAACGCAATTTCTCGTCCAACTCGCGGAAATAAAACGTTAAATCCTACTAGGGTAAATACTGGTAACCGTGAGGTAAGTCGTGATTATAATCCCACTTACACAAGGCCTAATCCTGCCAATAGCAG
>CAZGQZ010000356.1:0-1956 GCA_964527985.1 uncultured Rikenellaceae bacterium
TCGCTTGCCACAAGCGCATCGATGGCTTTTTTACGCTCAGTAATGTCCTCAACAATACCTTCGTAGTAAATAATCTTTCCACTTTCATCACGGAAAGCCCGAGCACTTTCGGACACGTAAATTAAACTTCCATTTTTAATTCTCCATGCCGATTCCATGGCACGAACTTCACCCTTCTCCTCAATTTGCCGTTGAAACTCTTCACGTGGATACTCGGGTTCGTATTCCTCCTGCGACAAGTTGCGTTTCGAAAGTTCCTCGAACGAATCGTAGCCAATCATTTTCAGAAGAGCAGGATTGGCCATAAGGATTTGCCCATCGGGAGTTGTACGATAAATACCCACGGTTGCATTCTCGTAGAGCCCACGGAAACGTTCCTCACTTTTGCGAAGGGCTTGCTCTGCCAGCTTACGTTCGGTAACATCGGAAAAAATAATAACATTAATATCACCTGAAACGGCAAGCCTAAATTCAATTTGTTTTATACTTCCATTACTACAATGTACAGGATATTCCAATGGTGAAGCAAAACCACCTTCTGTTTTCACTACTTCCGAAAATTCGAACCATTTCTGTTTTACGATTTCCCTAAAATTTTCGTCAGGATATGCAAGCACAAACCAATGGTTAACTGTTGGAATATCATTGATTGTATAGCCAAATATTTTAGTGAAAGCGGGACTTGCATAAGCTGGATTTTGGAATTCATCAGTAATAATAATTCCTACTGGTGCAAGTTCCGCAAGCATGCGGAAACTCTCCTCACTCTCGCGAAGTGCCTGCTCTGCCTTTTTTTGTTGGGAAATATCTCTGGTAATATTTAATATTGCTGGTTGGTTAAGGTAGTTGATGGATATAGCTTTAATATAAGCAAAGATGAAGTGTCCGTTTTTGTGCAGAAGTTTTGTTTCGAACTCTGTTATGCCTTTCGCTTTTAGGTCTGTTACCCTACGCTCTAGTTCCTCGTGGCTAGCATCTAACTCCAGCTGGCTCATATATAGCTGTTGAAACTCCTCTTCGGAATATCCAAGCATGCTGGCAGCGGAACTATTTGCCTCAATAAAGCGGGTTGGGGTGTCATCGGAGTTTATGCGGAAAATTGCAATGCCATCGGTGTTGGCTTCGAACAGATTCCGGTACTTCTCCTCGCTCTCGCGGATTGAAAATTCGGCATTTTTTCGCTCGGTAATATCCATAATATTACCAATTACACTTACTATTTTGCCATTAACAAAATTCGCCTTTGCCGTTGTACGAATCCAGAGCAGTTGCCCCTGCATATTAGTGAAAGGAACTTCAAAATCGTAGGGTTCACCCTTCTCAACGCATCGCCTGAATAATTCATCAATTTTCGAACGATGTTCGGGTGCGTAACACTCTATACTTTTGGCAATGGTTCCTTCTCCATGATCACTAATATTTTGTTTAATAAGACCATGAATTCGGTAAACTTCATCGGTCCAGGTCATGGTTTGCTTCTCCACATCCCACTCCCAGCCACCAACCTTGGTTAGTTTCTGTGTTTCACTTAAAATTTCCTCGTTTTTTATAAGAGCCAGTTCTGCTCTTTTTGCATCGGTAATTTCAATAAAAGCAGCCACAAAATGGTCGGGTTTATTTTGGTATCCAACACAATTGTACCACCGATCATTTGATTCAAGATACTGTTGGAATCGAATCTCCTTTCCGGTTTTGGCTACCTCTCCAAATATTCCAATCCAATTGAAAGGATCGTTCTCAATTCCTGGGAATGCTTCTGTTACAAGTTTTCCAACGGGACTAACACCCGTTAACTTCTGGTAACTCTCGTTGGCATCAACAAATAGGTAGTCGATTGGCTTTCCTGTCTCGTCGTAAATCATTTTGTGGAAGGCAACAGCAATGGGTCCCTTTTCGAATAGTGCCCTAAAGTTTGTTTCGCTCTCCTTGAATGCTTGCTCCACTTTCTTAAGTTCC
>CAZGQZ010000357.1:0-1931 GCA_964527985.1 uncultured Rikenellaceae bacterium
ATTTTAAACAGCAAATAAAAAGTATTTAATGAAAGGTATAATTCTGGCAGGTGGTGCTGGTACAAGGCTTTACCCAATCACCAAAAGCATTTCGAAGCAAATTATTCCAATTTTTGATAAGCCCATGATTTACTATCCGCTATCGGTGCTTATGCTGGCAAAAATTAGGGATATACTCATAATCTCAACCCCTAAGGATTTGCCTCTTTACAAAGATTTGTTTGGTGATGGGTCGCAGTTGGGAATTAGGTTACAGTATGCCGAGCAACCTTCGCCCGACGGATTAGCCCAAGCATTTATTATTGGCGAAGAGTTTATTGGTAACGATTCGGTTTGTTTGGTTTTGGGCGATAATATTTTTTACGGTCATGGTTTTGGTGGCATTCTTCAGGAGTGTTCTAAATTACAAGATGGTGCCATTGTTTTCGGATACTACGTTAACGATCCGCAGCGATACGGCGTTGTTGAGTTCGATAAGCAAAAGAACGCGCTTAGCATCGAAGAAAAGCCCGAAAATCCAAAATCGAATTATGCAGTAACCGGACTCTATTTCTACAGCAACGATGTTGTTAAAAAGGCCAAGGCGCTTAAACCTTCGGCTAGAGGCGAGTTAGAGATAACTGATCTTAACCGAATCTACCTCAATGAGAATAGGTTGCAGGTAAAGCTAATGGGACGAGGAATGGCTTGGCTCGATACTGGCACGCATGAGAGCTTACTGCAGGCATCGGTATTTATTCAAACAATTGAAGAGCGACAAGGCCTTAAGATTGCCTGTATTGAGGAGATTGCCTACAAAAATGGTTTTATCTCAAAGCAGCAGCTGCTCGATTTGGCCAAACCACTCTCAAAAAACCAGTACGGCAATTACCTAAACCGAATAGCAAACGAAGAACAGTACTAAACCATGAAACTTGTTGAAACTCCATTTGAGGGTTTATATATTATTCAACCCCAAATTTTTAGCGATTCGAGGGGATATTTTTTCGAGTCTTACAGTGCTGAAAAGTTCAAAACCCTAGGTTTAAACATTGAATTTGTTCAGGATAATGAATCATTCTCAACCTATGGAGTTATTCGTGGGCTTCATTACCAGCTAGCACCACATTCGCAGGCAAAGCTGGTTAGGGCTGTAAAAGGTACAATTATCGATGTGGCTGTTGATGTTCGAAAGAATTCGCCAACATTTGGGAAGCATTTTGCCTATGAGCTAAACGATATTACTAAAGAAATGCTATTGATACCGCGAGGTTTTGCCCATGGTTTTTCAGTGCTTAGCGATGCTGCTATTGTAAACTATAAATGCGATAGGCTATACGAATGTGAAGCCGAACGTGGCATTCGGTTTAACGATCCTTCCTTGGCAATTGATTGGAAAGTTGAGGATGATAAGGTAATTGTATCAGCAAAGGACAATGTTTTACCTCTTTTGCACGATATTGAAGCTAACTTTGTACACGGAGGGTGCTACTAAAAATGAGCAAGCTAAACGTATTAGTTACAGGCGCAAATGGTCAGCTGGGCTCTGAGCTTAAAAGGCTTTCGGAACATGCTTGTCAAATGCAGTTTACTTTTGTTGATATTGATGAGCTTGACATAGCTAATGCTCAACATGTTTCGGCATTTATTAATAGGCTAAAACCAAACTTTATTGTAAATGCAGCAGCATACACTGCTGTTGATAACGCTGAGCTAGAGCCCGATTTGGCTTTTAGCATAAATGCCGATGCGGTTAACAGCTTAGCCCATGCGGCCAAAAGTTCAAATGCCAAGCTAATTCATATTTCAACCGATTACGTTTTTAATGGCCAGTCGTACTTACCTTACAATGAGGATGATGTTACAAACCCAAATTCAGTTTACGGTGAATCGAAGTTGAAAGGTGAGGAGTATGCAATCTCATCGGGAGTTGGGATGGTTATTCGAACATC
>CAZGQZ010000358.1:0-1915 GCA_964527985.1 uncultured Rikenellaceae bacterium
GATATTGACGAGGTGCAGAAATCATTGGTGGGCGTAAAGCATGAGCGCGAAGCCATTTTGCAAATCCTATCGCAGTTCGATTTTAACAGCTACTTTAAAAACATTAAGGTTGAAGAGTTTGTTGGAGGGATGTTTTAAAGGTTAGATTAACAGTGTTTTATAAAGCAGATTTTTAAATAGATCGATCTATTTTTCCCTGCACAAATCATTAGCCTCAGTCAAAACCTTAGCTTGCTTCGATTTGGAAACGCCAACATCTTGCAAAACCTTAGGGTTGCCAACTACCTGACGACAAAGCACAATACCCTTACTCATCAGCTGTTGCTTCTCGCTCTTATTGAGTTCGGTTAGCGAGGTAATGGGAAACATGCGGTACTTTTCAATCATATCCTTAAGGCTGTGACCCTTTGGGTAATCCCAGCTAACTAAATGTAACCCCGAGCATTTGCCAAAGTCGGTGGCATCGTCGGTAAAGCGAGTGTTGGTTACAATCCATCCATAAAACGTGTAGCCATTGTACTCGGGTAGCTGCTTGCGCTTGGCCTCAATATCGTTTACCCGTGAGCGAATGTAAAGCGGAACTTGCACGTTGGCGTGCTTATCCTGCGTGTTATAGTATTTACACTCAACTAGGTATTGTGTGTGGTTTTGCGTTGCAACCACATCTACCTCATGCTGCACGCATTGCCCTTGAACCAGCTGCCCAACCTTTGTCTCAAATCCTTGGATTTCAAAAATCTGTCCCACAAAATGCTCAAAAGGGTAACCTGAAGGACCCAATTCCATGAGCGCATTTTTTAGGCTGTAACGGGCGGCGTAGCCATTGCGTTTTTTTCGAAGCAGCGCAAAAGCTTTAGCGTAAATTTTTTTGGTTGTTACTCCTTCGGTAATCCAGCTCTCTATCTCCGATACGATATTATCAATTAGCTCGTGGTTGGCTCCAGCGCGTTGCAACGATTGTTTTAGCTTTTCGCTCTGAAAGGCTTCCTTTTCGCCAGTGGCCTTAGTAATTAGGATGGTATTACTCATACTTAGGGTGAAGTTACGTAAACAATTTTTCGATGCTTTCCCCTGCGGGAATATTTAAATGGTACGCTAAGATACCCAATTTTTTGGCACCCTCAACGTGTTGTAGGGTATCGTCAATAAAAAGTGTTTCGCTTGCATTAAGGTTATTCTCGTTTAAGATGATTTCAAAGGCCTCAGCATCGGGCTTACGCATATGGATTTTGTGTGAGTAGTACTCCTTGTCAAAAAAAACCGATAGATTATCAACCCCAAAGGTTTTCAGCAAAATATTGTTATACTCATCAATATGGATTGCGTTGGTATTGCTAAGAAGAAAGGTTTTATAATAATTTTTTACCGACTTAAGCACTTCGAGCCTATGCTGGGGAAAATCGAGTAGCATGGCATTCCATGCATCATCAATTTGCCTGTCGGAAAGCGCAACGTTGCTTATTTGGCGAAGCCCCTCACGAAACTGTGCTGGGGTAACCAAACCCTTATCAAGCTGGTCGAATAGCCCCACCTGTTGGGCTTGGGTAAACATCGACTCAAAATTTGTTAGCCCCAGATTTTTATATGCATCGATGGTTAAGTGGTAGTTGATATTAAGGATAACACCGCCCAAATCGAAGATAATATTCTTGATATTTTGGTTGGCAAATGGGGTAAAAATGGGTTTCGACATAAAAAAAATAATGTTAAGGTTGCAAAATTCGGATACAAATATGTACTTTTGCAATCCAATAAAAAAACCTTTTGAGGTTTTTGTCGGGGCCCATAGCTCAGCTGGTTAGAGCACCTGACTCATAATCAGGGGGTCGCTGGTTCAAGCCCAGCTGGGCCCACAGGAATCAAAGCGCCAAACGGCGCTTTTTTCATTCCCTACCTGACCCATAATCAATGGGGG
>CAZGQZ010000359.1:0-1905 GCA_964527985.1 uncultured Rikenellaceae bacterium
AACTACCGGACCAATATTTCAAAAAAGAACCTTGTCGTTTTTTGACGGTGCAAATATATATGATATTTTCATTACATGCAATACCCTACTCAAAAAAAATGCTATTTAAAGAAGCTGAAATGTACGTTTCCGTAGTTTCGTGTCTGCCAGTAACCATCAAGTTCTTTAAGGTCAGTTCGTTTTGAATGCTCAATAATTAACCATCCATTTTCGTTAAGAAGATTATTTTTCTGAACGAGTTCAGGGATTTGCTCTATCCCTTTAAAATCGTATGGAGGATCGGCAAAGATGATATCGAAGGTAATTCTGCAGTTCTTAAGGAATTTGTATGCATCATGCCTAATGGGAGTGATTTGAGTTAAGTCTAACTCCTGTTGTACTTTTCGAATAAAATTAAAATGATGAGGATTCATTTCAACCAGATGAATATTTTCACATCCTCTAGAGGCGAATTCGAAGCTAATGCTTCCTGTACCCGAAAACAGATCGAGCACTGAAATATCTTCAAAAGAAAAGGAGTTGTTAATAATATTGAATAATCCTTCCTTGGCAATATCCGTTGTTGGTCTGGCTTTTATGCTTTTAGGGGGCGAAAAAATTCTTCCTTTATACTTTCCGCTAACTATGCGCATAGCGACTGATTGAATAGATTGGCAAAACGCTTCTTATACTTGCTTATTAAGTAGCTGAAATGGTTTTGTTCAGCTGTTGATAGGGTAACTACTTTTGCGAAGAAACGGTTTAGAATAGCGTGAAGTTCATCATGCATTTTGAAGTGGCCAACTAAACGGATAGATGTAGTGGAAGGGTTGTTTCCTAAGTTTTTGCATATGTTCATAGCATGGTATGCAAGGTCTTCAGCGTTTTCAACTTTAACACTTGTACATTGCTTAAGCTGTTTCTCTTTTGATGCGATAGCTATGGCAAAGCCATCGGCAAACGAAATGGTTATATAATCCTCATTATGGTTATTTGCGTTAAGCGAATGATAATGGAGAGCCGAATCGCAATAAGCTACAATTTTCGATTTGGGTTGAATCTTTAACCAGCTTGTTACAAGTAATGAGGGTATGCTAAATACAGAATATTGGCTATTGGGCATTTTGTTATATCGAACTTCATCCAAATCGTTCAGCGGAGCTGCCATTGCTAAAAGTATTTTTACCTTTTCAGGCGCAAATACTGCTTCTGGGATTAACGTAAAAACTTCGGATTCAAAGCTGAATATTACCCGTTTAAAAGGTTTCGTTAACCAGGTATATGCATTAACCATAGTTGAAACCTGGTGGGCCCAATCATCGGGTGTTGCAGTTGTCTTTTCAAACGGGCACGAACCCAAACCGATAAAAAAATTGCGGGATAGATCCTTGATGCAAAAAGAAAATCCATTCAGGGAAACCTGAATGGATAATTCATATGTTTCAGTGCGGTCTGGGTCAAAGGTTTCGTCAAAAAGTTCAAGCTTTTGCATGGCTTATCCTTTCATCCTATTCCCAGTTTCCTGCATTGTTAGTAGCTTCGGTTAGTGAACCAACTTTAAGTCCAGGGTAACGCTCTAACTTTTTCCTTAAATCGTTTAGGTTAATAACAAGCTGCTTATCCAATCCTTTTAGGAGAACATTGTTATGCACTTTCGCTTCAAAAACCTTAACAGTTAAACCCGAACCGGTGGTAATTTCTCCAGCACCTAGCTCAAATTCTTTGCCCCCAGTATAAGGAACAAACCTTAGTGAGTCAACTGGATATGTTTTTGGGAAAATACTGTCGAGTACGCTAATTTTAACGGTATCACGGTAAACTAAGCCCTTAGCAACAGCTACAGAGTCGTCCATCGAACCAATTTGCCTAACAACCTTAAACGAGTCGTGCTTAACAAAGTCGATTAGTGTATCAAAGCTACCAGTG
>CAZGQZ010000360.1:0-1901 GCA_964527985.1 uncultured Rikenellaceae bacterium
CGATGGGCTATTGCCAAAAATTGTAACCTCATTTCCCTCGGTTACATTGGGTATGTCCGTTATATCAACCATGCAGGTGTCCATGCTAACATTCCCTATTATTGGGGCTAGGCTATCGTTAATCAATACGCTACCTATGCCGTTGCTTAACCTGCGGTTTAGTCCATCGGCATAACCAATGGGTATGGTGGCAATGGTTGTGGGTTTGGTCACTTTCCCCTTTCGATTATAGCCTATAGTTTCGCCTGGTTTAACCTCTTTAATTTGAGCCACAAATGTTTTAAGCGTGCTCACATTTTTAAGGCGATGTTGATGCACAGCGCTAATGCCGTACAATCCAATGCCAAGCCTAACCATGTCCATTTGGTGCTGCCCAAACCTTTCAATTCCTGCTGAGTTTAGGATGTGTAAAATAGGTTTGTAACCCAAAGTGTTAATTATCTGCTGGCTCGCTTGTTTAAAACTTTCAATTTGATTTTGCGTAAAGCTATCGTGCTGGCTATCGTCGGTTGCTACGAGGTGCGAAAAGATGCTTTGAACTTTAACCCCGCTAAAATTTTTAAGTTTTGTGCATAGCTCATCAATTTCGCTGGGCATAAACCCAAGCCTATGCATACCGGTATCAATTTTTAAATGAATGGGATAGCCCGTAACCCCATGCTTACTTAGCGTAGTGCAAAAATTACTCAAGCTGCTTAAGCTGAAAATTTCGGGTTCAAGGTTATACTCAATCATTAGCTCGTAGCTGCCAATCTCGGGGTTTAGCACAACAATTGGAAGCGAGACTCCGGCTTCGCGTAGCGCAATTCCTTCATCGGTGAAAGCAACACCAAGGTAATCCACTCGGTGAAACTGAAGAAGGTTGGCAATTTCGTGGGAGCCGCTTCCGTAGGAAAAAGCTTTTACCATAACCATAACCTTAACATTTGGCTTTAGTAAACTTCTAAAGTAGTTAAGGTTGTGCACCAGCGCGTTAAGGTCAATCTCAAGTTGCGTTCGGTGAAGTTTGTGCTCAAGCATTGCCGATATTCTTTCGAACTGAAAAACTCTGCTCCCTTTTAACAGAATAGCGTAATCGTTAAATTTATGTCGTGCAAATCTTTTTAGAAATGCCTGAGTACTTTCGTAAAACTCGGTATTCTCCTTAAAAAGATGTTTTTGTTTTACTATCTCGTTTCCAATGGCAATGGTTTTATCAACTCCTTTATCGTTAATCATACTGGCTACTTTGCTGTATAGCGTATTTAAATCGAGCCCACTTTGCAGGATATCCGAAATTATTAGTAGCCTATTTTTGTGTTGATGCTGCTGCGAAAGCGTGTCGAGCGCTATGGAGAGTGAGCCTAGGTCGGAGTTATAGGTGTCGTTTATTAATGTGCAGCCATTTATGGCCTCTTTAATTTCGAGCCGCATGGCCACTGGTTGTATCTTGTTAACAAGTAGCGCTATTTGTTCAGTGCTGTAGCCAAGTATAAGTAGGGTAGTAACACAGTGCATTACATTCTCAATGGAAGCATCATCGGTAAACGGAACGCTAAAGCTAAAATGCTTTTGCTCAAATTCAGCATTGATACTAATGGATGATTGTTTTCTTTCAATGCGCAATAGCTTTACATTAGCGCTATCGTTTTTTCCCCAGGCAAAAAGTTTAACTCCATTTTTTGTGCTTGCTTCCTTGGCCAGAATTTCAATTTGTAAAAAATCGTTGCAGTAAACTAGCGTTTCGCACTGCTCAAACAGAATCATTTTCTCTTTGGCTTTGCTGTGTAAATCGTGAAAATTCTCTTGGTGTGCAGCTCCTAAATTTGTGAAAACTCCAATTTGTGGTTTTATAATTTGCTCAAGGAATTGCATCTCATTAGGTTTAGAAATACCTGCTTCAACAATGGCAATGTCGGCAT
>CAZGQZ010000361.1:0-1894 GCA_964527985.1 uncultured Rikenellaceae bacterium
CTACTTTGAGGGCTGGTACTTTAAAATGGTATCGGCCGATGGGAACCATCGCTATGCATTTATACCGGGCATATCTCTAGGTGACGATTCGCATGCCTTTGTGCAAGTAATCGATGGGAGAACTGGAGAAACGCAATATCACCGCTTTGCTATCGATGAGTTTTACTACTCCAGCAAACGCTTTGCGGTTTGGGTTGGTCCAAACTTTTTTAGCGCCGACAGCTTTTTTGTTGATTTAGGGAGAGGAGATAAAAAAATCCTAGGAAAAGGAATTATTTCCAATAGAGTTGAATATCCCGTAAAATTATTATCGCCGGGGATTATGGGTTGGTATCGATTTGTTCCCTTTATGGAGTGCTTCCATGGAGTCGTTAGTCTTGACCATGAACTTCAGGGAGATTTTCTCATTGAAAACCAAGTTATTTCATTCGATGGCGGCAGAGGTTACATAGAAAAGGATTGGGGAAAAAGTATGCCTTCGGCATGGATTTGGACCCAAAGCAACACATTTGAGGATAGTTCCAACGCATCGTTTATGCTCTCAGTGGCCAGTGTTCCTTGGCTTAGCAAGTCATTCACCGGATTCTTAGGATTCCTTTACGTTAATGGCGAGATTTATAGGTTTGGAACTTATACAGGAGCAAAAATAACGGAATTAAAACGAGATGACGATACTATTGCCATTACCATTAAATCAAAAAAATTCACCATTGATTTTTATGGACTAAAGGGGATGCGAGGAGAGCTACTTGCGCCTGTTGCAGGTGATATGTCGAGAACAATACACGAGAGTATTGATGCTGAAATTAGAGTAATACTCAAGAATAGAAAGGGCGCAATACTATACGATGGCACAGCAAAAAATGCTGGTTTGGAACTGGTTGGCGACCCATCAGTTTTAAATCCATAAAATATATATTACAAAATCTCATTCACAATAAAAAAAAGTTCTTATTATTGCAGTTGGAAAACAGACAAAATGAATCAACATAAATCATATTACAGCTATTTCTTTTACTTCTTTAGCAATAAAGGGGCTTAGCAGTAGTATGGACTAACAAAAGATAATAACAAAACCATAATATTGAAAAGCCCCGCACAAGCGGGGCTTTTTTATTAACAAGAAAAGAACGAAATGTATAATATCAGCAACATATATTTTGGCTTCTACTTTTACTACTACCAAAGCAATTGGGAGCCAAAATATCTGTGTGCATAAATCATCAATAAAAATAAGGTTTAACAGATAAGGCTCCCAAAAAGGGGGCCTATTTTATTTTATCAAACTATGAAAAGAATTGCAATACAAGGGTATCAGGGAGCATTTCACCAGGAAGCAGCCGAAAACTATTTTGGTAAAGAAATAGGCTTAGCTGAGTGCGAAACGTTTGAACTACTAGTTGAGACGGTTAAGAATGGGAAAGCCAACTACGGCGTAATGGCCGTTGAGAATTCACTTGTGGGATGTATTCTCCCCAATTTTGTTCTACTGCGCGAATCGGAGCTAAACGTTATTGGAGAGGTTTACCTCAGGATATCGCAAAACCTAATGGCTTTGCCAAACCAATCCATTTTCGATTTGCATAGGGTGGAATCGCACAATATGGCCATTGCGCAGTGCAAACCATTCTTTCAATCGTTCCCAAACATTCAGCTTGTTGAGAGCGTTGACACTGCGCTTAGCGCAAGGGTTATTGCACAAAAGAATCTTGTTGGAGTGGGAACTATCGGCAGTAGCCTAGCTGCCTCGCTTTACGGGTTAGAGGTTCTTGCACCATCAATTGAAACCAACAAGGTGAATTTTACTAGGTTTTTGGTTATTAGTCCGGTTGACAACCCATTTGCCAAAAATAGTGCAATAAAGGCCACCATTGCATTCACGGCAAAGCATGCT
>CAZGQZ010000362.1:0-1889 GCA_964527985.1 uncultured Rikenellaceae bacterium
AAATAATGTAGAACGTTTTGCTCTGTTGCATTACAGGCTCCTCGTAGTATAGCGCTGCCTTCTTATCCAAGTCAACCGGAAGCGATACATTTTCGCCTTGTTGTGCATACTGCTCAGCTAACGAATCATTTTCAAGTGTAGCGGTATCGCTATGTGCTAATTGGGCTGTATCGGTTATGGCAATGCTGGCTGCATCATCATCAACCGAAACCTGAGCGATGGTTTGGGCTGGTTTAGTATCGTTCCAAAACCTAAACTCGGGGATAAGCAAAAATGAAGCAGCCACAGCCAAAAGAATTAGCACACCCGATATAATTCCAATGTAAAACGCTCTTCCGTAACGCTTTGCGTTAAAATCACTCGCTGCTTTTGGCGAAGAGGGAACCTGCTTTTTGGGAGGGGCAGCAAAACTTTTATTGGGGGTTTTAATTGGCTCAACGGGAATAGCCGTTAAACCATAAGTAGATGAAACCCTGCTACTCTCCTCCTCGGCAGAAAAAACAATGCTGCCATCGCTACTTTTGATAAGCGTTCCCACACCATCAAAAAAAACCGATTTTCCCTGTTCAAGCTGTTGCTCTACCTCGGTAACAAATTGCTTAACTACCTCCTGCGAATCGATTTTACTAAAATCATAGCTATCCACCAACGCATTCTCTAACGCCTCATCGTTAAACTTTCGCGAGGTATCAAAGCGAATAAACTCCTTGGGTGGTTCAAACTTCTGGCCATCGGCCAATAGCTGAGCTGGCTTATAGGTTACAACAAAACTTCCAATGCTAGGGAGGCTAACAAACTTGTTATTGGCCAGTAAGAGTTTTATAAGCTTTTGTAGTTCCAAGGGACATGCAAATTAAGTTGAAGCAAAAATAGGTAAAAAAATATGTGAAATCAATGCAATAGCAATAATTGGTTTTCTCTTTTATTTTTGGGTATTGATGTTTAACTTCGTGAGCTAATAATCCTTCGGCAGTCAACATGGTAACTCTCTATAGTTTAGGCATTAGGTTTTACTACCTACTTATACTTGTGGTTTCGGCTTTTAATAAAAAGGCGAAACTTTGGATAACAGGCAGAAAAAAATGGGACGAGCAGCTCCGCAAAGCAATTGACAACAGAAAGCCCACAGCATGGTTTCATTGCGCATCGTTAGGCGAATTTGAGCAGGGCCGACCCATCATTGAAGCATACGCCCAAAAGTATCCTGCTCACCAAATTGTGGTTACCTTCTTCTCACCATCGGGATACGAGATACGAAAAAACTACCCAACGGCAAGCCATGTTTGCTACCTACCACTCGACACAAAACACAACGCAAAGCACTTTTTAAGCATTGTAAAGCCAAAAATAGTATTCTTCATAAAATATGAGTTCTGGTTTCACTTTTTAAACCAGCTCCGAAAAGAGAATGTTCCCACCTATCTTGTATCGGCCATATTTAGGCCAAAGCAAATTTTCTTCCGTTGGTACGGCGGGTGGAACAGGAAAATGCTCGGCTGTTTTACGCACTTATACTTACAGAATAGCGAATCGAAAGCACTACTCGAAAGCATTGGGGTAACCAACACAACCGTTGCGGGCGATACCCGCTTCGATAGAGTTTATGCCACCGCCAAAGCTGCCGATAGCATCCCAATGCTTGACGCGTTTTGCGCAAACTCTACAGTTATTGTGGCTGGTAGCACTTGGCCTAAGGATGAAGAGCTGCTTCTGAATAACGCTTCGCTTTTCAAAACCGATGTAAAGCTTATAATTGCCCCACACGAAATACACAGCGCAAGAATTGAAGAGCTAATTAATGGATTTGGTATAATGTGCGCCCGATATACCACATCCCAAAACCATGACCTTAGCCAAGCGCGAGTACTTTTTATCGATACCATTGGCCT
>CAZGQZ010000363.1:0-1881 GCA_964527985.1 uncultured Rikenellaceae bacterium
TAATTGCGCTAAAAAATATGGCTAATAGCGTAATAAACCAAAACCGTTGCCAAAACGGTGGAAGTATGGTGAACGAAACTTCTGCGGGTTTGCTCCATGCACTATCTATCCCTTGCATTCGAACTTGAAAAGTGTACGATCCGTGGTGTAAACTTGGATATGATGAGCTAGTGGCATTTGTTTCTATCCAAGTTGAGTCGATGTTCAAAAGCCGAAACTGATAATTGATGTTTTCTCTGTTCTGGTAGCTAAATCCAACGAAATTAAAGGTGATTGAGTTTTCGTTATAGCTTAGTGGACTATTCGTATTTAAATTTTGCTTTAATTTTCCGTTTACCGTAATGCCTGTTATTATTGCTTTTGGTGGTGCTGCACATTTATCGCTTACCAGCGATTTCTTAATTACGCATAAACCTTTTGGCGTAGCAGCATAAAGGTTGCCGTTGAGTATGCTAAGGTCATTTATCTCATTTGTTGGAAGCCCATTTGATGTGGTAATGTTTTTTATAGTGATTGAATCGTTATTGAAGGTAACAGCGCAAATACCTCTTTTTGTAGCAAGCCATGCGGTTGAGCTATCAATTACAATTTTATTAATGTAGTTGCTACTTAGCCCATTGTTTTGGGTTATGGTTTTTGCATTGCCGTTTTCGAGTACGATAAGCCCAATTCCTTTTGTGGCAATTAGTAACTTTCCCCTCATTGATTTGATATGGCTTGCAGCTTGGGCAAATAGTGGATTGTTATCGCCAAGGTATTCATATGTTCCATTGTTATATTGCCATATGCCGTTTGTTGAGCCTATCCAAACAGTTCCTGAACTATCCTGATATACGGTGTATACCATTCCTGAGAATTCATTTTCCTCCCTTGAATTGTAGGTGAAAGAGGTTCCGTTAAACTTGCGAATTCCCCAACTGCTTGCAAGCCAGTATTCGTTATCATTAGTTTTAATAAGCTGCCGAGGGTATGTGCCAGTTGGATTGTTTTTTATGGTATGCTTTTGTACTATACCCCTTTTTATGCTATGCAGATGGTTTGTTGAGCCAACCCATACAGTATTTTCGGAGGTGTCTATGCTGATAAATCTTATGGGAGAATTTCCCTTGTATGGCGATTCGATGCTGTAAACCTCTTGTTTCCCTTTGCTAATTCTGGTTACTTTTCCAAGTTCATCGCCACAGTAAATGCCCTGCTTGGCAACACGAACACATGTTATCTGGTTGCTTGGTAAACCCTGTTCTTCACCATAAACCAATGCGTTGATATTTGGACTATAGTATACGCCATTAGTTAGGGTTGAGAACCAATAACCTCCTTCGGAATCGGGGGTGACCGATGTAATTATTCGGTTTTTAAGAAAAGTCTGTTTCAGTTTGTTCACTTCATTGTACCGCTTGAGCATAACAACTCCACCCTCAATGGGCGCAGCCCAAATGCTGTTGTTTGCATCGGCACTAGCCCAAATAATTTCTGTTCCAATATGGATTAAATCGGTAACCTCACCATTTTCGATACTGAATAAATGCCCTTTTGTGCTAAGCGTATAATGCCATTCGTTGTGTTTTATGTAGTAGGTGTGGAATGGCGACCCTTTTATTGAGTTTATTTGTTTTGATTGGAGAGTGTAAAGCCTATTAGGTCCTTTAACGGTAATATTATTTGGGTTACTGAACGACGAGTACGAAACCAGGGTTGCACCACAATCAAGCTCTTCGAGCAGGACGGATGCGTTAAACTCAGACGATAGGGTTTCTTTAACTATTCCCTCCTTGCTAATTGTTAGTCTTCCAAAGCCTTTCAGTGAGAGGTATACGTTATCAAGTGAATCAACATAGAAAGATTTTTTTACTGTTCCTCTCGATTTTGCTACATACTCGT
>CAZGQZ010000364.1:0-1875 GCA_964527985.1 uncultured Rikenellaceae bacterium
TAAAAATCTGCTGCAACCCAGCCAAAGGGTCTTCAAAGTTACGAACTCCAAAAGCTACCATTCCAGCATCGTAAACACTATCGTTAAATGGCAAGCATTCGGCACTGGCAATGGTTAACGTCACCCTGTTGTTGAGCTGCTTTTTTACTAATTTCTCACGACCAATTGAAACCATTGCATCGGCAATATCAACCCCGTCGATATGTACATCGGAATTCTTTCGAGCCAGCGCAATGGCTAAGTCGGCTGTGCCAGTAGCCACATCGAGCACTTTTTGGGGGTTATTCAAAAGCACACCTTTTATGAGCCGCTTACGCCAAAGCTTATCGATTCCGAAACTAAGCAAGTGGTTAAGAAAATCGTATCGTGGGGCAATGTCATTAAACATTGCCTTTACATGTTCTTGTTTAGGGGAAGGATAGTAGCTCACCAACAGAATATCTATTTGCCAACAATAAGTTCACCAAGAGCATTATCGAATTCCCTCTTCATGTCGGCGATAAATCCGTAGGAAACATCGTCAACCCTAATTTCCGATTTGGTTACATGCCCCAATGCGGTAAACGGAACGCCACTTTCAATCATATGATCGATAAAGTGCGTTTCCTTACTTTGAGAAACGGTAACAGCTATACGGCCTTGCGCCTCGCCAAAAAGGAAAGCATCTGGTCTAATTTCGGCATCAGTAGTAATATCGAAACCGAGGTTACGAGGCATTGCGCTCTCGAGTAGGCTGATGAATAAGCCACCATCGGAAACGTCGTTTGCCGATTGAATAAGGCTTTTCCCAATTAGCTCTAACAATAGCTGCTGTGTTTTATACTCCTCATCGAGATTAAAGTATGGAGCCGGCGACTTTTTAACACCATGATACGAAACGAGATATTCAGATGAGGCGATATCGTTATGCGATCGGCCAATTAGGTAGATCATATGCCCCTTTTCTTTAAACGCTAGTGTTGTATGATGGTTCTTATTTTCGAGCATACCCAACATACCAATTGTTGGAGTTGGGAAAACGGCCTCATCTTTTCCACCAATAGTTGACTGGTTGTAAAAGCTAACATTGCCACCCGTAACAGGAGTTCCAAATTTTTCGCAGGCTTTTCCCATCCCCTTTATTGCATTTACAAACTGCCAGTAAATTTCAGGTTTGTATGGGTTACCAAAATTCAGGCAGTTTGTTATGGCCAAGGGTTTTCCGCCTGTACAAACAATATTGCGCGATGCTTCGGCAACGGCAATCATTGTACCTACCATTGGGTCGGCCTTAACGTATCGTCCGTTACAATCAACTGTGAGTACGAGCGCTTTATTGGTTCCCTTAAGGTTAACAACTCCGGCTGCCGACGGAAAATTAGTCGCCATGTTGGTTGTACCAACCATTGAATCGTACTGCTCGTAAACCCATCGTTTTGAAGCAATGTTAGGATGTTTTATCAGCATGCTAACCACTTCTTTTAAATCGGCAGGTTCGGGCACCTGATTAATATCGAACTGCTTATACTCGTTGAAGTATGCGGGTTCTGTGTACTCCCTATCGTAAATAGGAGCACCGCCACCCAGAACAAGCGACTCGGCAGGAACATCGGCTACGAGTTCACCATTCCAGAAAAATTCGAGCCTGCCTCCCTCTGTCACTTCGCCAATCTGCACGCAGTTAAGATCCCATTTCTTATATACCTCTTCCACTTCTGCTTCACGACCTTTTTCAACTACAATTAGCATTCGCTCTTGCGATTCGGAAAGAAGAATTTCAAAAGGCTCCATATTCTGCTGGCGGAGAGGCACCTTGCTCAAGTCAACCTTCATGCCATGGCCGCCTTTTTCGGACATCTCCGAGGTTGAGCAAATAATACCCGCAGCGCCCATATC
>CAZGQZ010000365.1:0-1846 GCA_964527985.1 uncultured Rikenellaceae bacterium
TGCATCGTCGTATTACAATCTTAAAAATGCAATTAAAGAGATACTTGGTTTTGAGCATTTTATGCCAACCCATCAGGGTCGTGCAGCCGAAAACGTGCTTTTTTCGGTACTGGTTAAGGAGGATGATTGTATTCCTGGAAATTCGCATTTTGATACAACCAAGGGCCACATTGAGTTCCGTAAAGCACATGCAGTTGATTTAACCATTGATATTGCCAGCGATACCGAAGCTTATCATCCTTTTAAGGGTAATGTTGATATTGATAAGCTAGAAAAATATATGGCCGAAAATGCTGCCAAGGTACCCTTTATCATTGTAACCGTTACCAACAATACTGCTGGTGGCCAGCCCGTTTCAATGGAGTGTTTACGCGAGGTTAAACGTGTTGCCGATAAGCATAACAAGCCCGTGCTTTTCGATTCGGCTCGCTTTGCCGAGAATGCCTACTTCATTAAAATTCGTGAGAAGGGATATGAGAATAAAACCATTAAAGAAATTGTGAAGGAAATGTTCTCGTATGCCGATTTTATGACCATGAGTAGCAAGAAAGATGCTATTGTTAACATGGGAGGTTTTATTGCCATGAACTCACATGAGATTTGGAAAAAATGCTCAACTTTCAATATTATGTTCGAGGGCTTTGTTACTTACGGAGGTATGTCGGGTCGCGATATGAATGCCCTTGCAGTTGGGCTCGACGAGGGAACCGAGTTTGAATACCTCGAATCACGAATTAAGCAGGTTGAGTATTTGGGCGACAGGTTAAAGGAGTTTGGTATCCCATTCCAATCGCCTGCTGGTGGTCATGCCATTTTTGTTGATGCAAATAGAATTTTACCCAATGTTCCAAAGGAGCAGTTTAGGGCGCAAACGTTGGCCATTGAGCTATACCTCGAAGCAGGTGTAAGAGGCGTTGAGATTGGGGCGTTGCTAGCCGATCGCGATCCGGTTACCCGTGAAAATCGTTACCCAAAGCTCGAACTACTTAGGTTGGCAATACCACGCCGCACGTACACCAATAACCACATGGATGTTATTGCGGTTGCGCTTAAAAATGTGTTCGATCGGAGAGAGGGCATTAAAACCGGCCTGAAAATTCTATGGGAAGCTCCAATTATGAGACACTTTACTGTTGAATTGGATAGATTCTAATTTCTACAACTTTTTTACAAATTTTTTCAAGGCAGTTGGCATAGTTTGTTGTCAGCTGCCTTTTAATGTAAATCGTTTTTTTACCTTTACGCTCCAATTTTAACTCCCCGCTGTTTATTAAACTTTTGTAAAGTATAGCTGTTTAGTATCAAAACAAATAAAAATTTACGTTGATTAGCACAATCTAAGCTATCCACGTTTGTTAACCCACTTAATGACCGATTTAACCAGCGGCAATGTAGCCAAACAAATTCTGAAGTTCGCTCTTCCAATGCTACTTGGAAGTCTTTTTCAACAGCTTTACAGTATTGTTGATACAATTATTGTAGGTAAATATTTAGGAAAAGAAGCTTTGGCCTCGGTTGGAGCATCGTTCCCCATTATTTTTACCATTATTGCATTGGTTATAGGTATTGGAAGTGGGGCATCGGTGGTAATATCGCAGTATTATGGGGCTAAGGATGAAGACAATGTTAGGAAGGCAGTTGATACCTTAAATATTTTCCTCCTTATAACTGGAGTTGCAATTTCGGTAGTGGGAATTCTTATTAGCCGATGGATATTTGCACTGCTTCAGCTGCCCAACGAGCTGCTTGAGTCGGCTATGACATACCTTAATATTTATTTAATGGGTATGTTGGTTTTCTTTGGATTTAATTCAATAACATCAATTTTAAGAGGAGTAGGCGATTC
>CAZGQZ010000366.1:0-1844 GCA_964527985.1 uncultured Rikenellaceae bacterium
CTGATGCGCCGTTAACACCAGCAGCGTGGTAAATAAACTTAGCAGCTGAATTTACCAGCTCAAATCCATATAGAGTAAACATTCCTGAGTCAAGTCCGTTGGAGTTTATTCCTATCTTAACTGAATCGGTTGGCTCAATAAGTTTAAAAACAACGAATCCATCGCCTATATACTGATAGGTAAGATTTGCGCTAACCTTGGGCTCAATAATGCTGCTATCCGAGTCAAAGTAAACCTTAACCATATCGAATGCTGCACCTTGAAGCAATTTCAGGGTAAGCGAACTTTCCAATTCGGTTGTTGATACAGCAATACCCGCTAGCCCAAAATCGGTAGCTGTGTTCCCATCAGTTTTCTTGCGCATCCAATCGCCTTTCCAAGTAACATCATAATCGTCGGGGTTATTCGAGCCAGCAACTTGATATGGAAAAGTAAATCCCCTTGAGCAGTTTACATCATTTAATGCTAGCGAAAGTAGCATTCGGGTTTTTCCGGTAAAAAAATCGGCCTGAACATGCGAATCGCCAATATGCAAAATGCTTAGCGGGGCCTCTTCTTCATTAGCATTTGTAAAAAGAAACTTACTCCGCTTGCTTAGGCTATCGTTCTTGCCAAAAAAGATGATGTTATCATCAATGCTTATCACACTAAAAAGTTCAGCATCAAAATTGGCAAAAACATCTACAGTTTTTGCTTTTTGTTTAAGCGAAACAATAACAGCAGCAAGCGAAAGCACTGTTAGCAAAGCTACAAGTGCTATTTTACAAGCCATATGTCGAAGTGTCTTCATCAGTTAACCTCTCCAATATTTTGTTGAGCAAACCTATTGTAGCTTTCCATTAGCGATGAGTAGAACATCTCAGCAATAATGTTTGAGCCTCGAAGCGTGAAATGAACAAAATCCTTTGAAGCCAATGGTGGTGAGGCATAAACCCAAGCTGGCATCGAATTATGCCCACCCATTGCAGTATAGCAATCCCAAAACGCAGCACCTGCCCTAAAGGCAGCATTACGCTGAGCATCGCGTATCCTCTCTATATTTGGGTACGATTCGAACCTACCATTTACTTTTCGCGACATATCCGATACGCCTATAAGAATAACCGAAACTCCAGGGTTTACCCCTTTTAATGCCACAATTTGCTGATATAGCTGATTCTCGTAGTACGTGTAGCTATCAACTATGTGCGGAACAATATTTACCCCGAACTGTAGAATTATGAGATTAGGTTTAACAAGCTGCATCACCCGTTTTAGTGAAGCATTATCGGAACGAGTAAAATCGGTACCCGAACTTCCTCTTATTGCAATATTATCAACAATAATACCCGTAGGAGTTTCGAGCGATATAGCATAAACCATTGGACTCTCATCGCCTTTAAATCCAAGCCTAAACTGCCGTACCGATTTTGGAACGCTCCAACTAACCGATTTACTATCAGCTGTAGGTGCTAGAAGTTCAGCATCTTGAGTGGTTTCTTGGTAGCTTAACGAAAGCATTATGGGCTCGGGTACATGGCCAAAAAGCATCCTACAGCGGGTAAAATTTCGAGCCAACGAGGAGTGCGAGCCACGACGTTCTAAATCAATCCAAGCCTCAGTAAAGCCACCTCTACTTGCTCGTCGACTACTTTTAAAAATTGAGTATCCTCCCATAATACCAAACCTGTTACCAACTGCACCTTTTCCCAAATCGGCAATGGACACATACTGCCAGTTACTTGAAACTGTTTGGTAAACGGCTCCAGGTTGATAGCTATGCGGAACTGCATTTAGCAGACCAACACCTCCTCCACCAAAACGCGATTGCAATCGCGATCGCAAAAACGAGGTTATCCGATCGC
>CAZGQZ010000367.1:0-1825 GCA_964527985.1 uncultured Rikenellaceae bacterium
AGCTTTGCCCATTCGTATTTCTTACGGTTTTTCCAAGTGCCTTTGTGGTAAACGTAGCTGAGTATAATTGGGACAACACTTGTGGCCTCGGCGTAAACCATCTGCTCGTAGGTAGTGTCTACCTTTCCCCACGATGAGGCCTCTTTTAGGGTTGAACTTGAGCAAGCGCCATCTCTTGGATCGGCAACGGTAATTTGTACGGCATATTTATGCATGGGCACATCGTGTCCAAGTATTTCGGCGCAAACTACAGTATCCTGAGCAAAGTTTTTGGGTGCTCCGCCACCAATCATGAACAGACCAGTTGTTTTACCGGCAATCTTAATGTCGGTAAGCTCGCGAAAATCCTTAACAGAGTCGATGGCAACATGAGCATCGGGGTTTTCAACTTGGTTCTTAACAAGGCCAAATCCGGCGCTACAGTCGCTAAATGCAGGAACAAAAATTGGAACATTATGCTCGTAGCAAGTTTGTACGAGGCTATCCTTTTTAACCGAATGCTGAGTTAGGTATTTACCCATCTCCTTTATAAACTCGCGCGAGCTGTAAACACCAGGTTTCATGCCGTCGGCAATTTTCTTAATGGTAGCATCGCACACCTGAAGCTCTTCCTCATCAATAAAGGTATCGTATATCCTGTCGATATAGTTGTTTCGTAAGTGGTTATCGTCGATAAAAGGGGTTCCTTTGTAATGCTTGAAGCCGAGAGCCTCAAAAAAGTCCATGTCAACAATTGATGCACCAGTTGCTACAATTACATCAACCATGTTGTTTTTTACCATCTCAACGTAAGCCTGCATGCAACCTCCAGCACTAGTACTGCCGGCAAGAATTAGCCAGTTACTACATTCCTTATCGGCTAACATCATTTCAAGCGTATCGGCAGCAACAGCCGTGTCGCGCGAGGTAAATGACATATCGCGCATGGCGTTGATGATGGGGGTTGAGTCGAACGATTTAATATCGATGTGCTTAACCACATCTTTAAGCAGGTCTTTTTTCTCCATTTTTACAATTTATTACGTTGATAATTAGGTTTATTGACTGTGTATTACTTTTTTGCAAATTTATACGAAAGTATCTTGTAAAGCAACTTAGTGGCTAAAAAGTCCGACGATTTTTCGCTGGGGTTTGGGCATAGTTCAACAATGTCGAATCCTACAAGGTTTTTTTTCTGAATCACTTTGCGTAAAAATCTAAGCGTTTGGTACCAATGCATACCTCCTGGCTCGGGGGTGCCAGTTGAGGGGAGTATTGATGGGTCAAACCCATCTAAGTCGATTGTGAGATAAACATCATCTGTTAGCTGCTCAATTGCCTCATCCATCCAATTATCGTTATCCATAATGGTATGCGCCCAAAAAACTCGCGATTGATCAAGCCTGTCCTTCTCGCCTATGTCCATGCTGCGTATTCCTACTTGTACAATAGGGCAAAGATCTTGAGCGCGAGCCATTACGCATGCGTGGTTGTTTTTCGATCCCTCGTAGCTGTCGCGCAAATCGGCATGGGCATCAATTTGAAGCACGCTGAGGTTGCTATACTTTTTTGCGTGTGCTTGAATTGGCCCTATGCTAACTGAATGCTCACCTCCAATGGTAACCAAAAATTTCCCCTTATCAATGTATTGTTTTGCTACACTTTCTGAAGCAGATGCCATTTTCTCAGGACTTTTGTCTTCATCAATAGCTGGAGCCGTGAAAATGCCATGCCTATAGACTTCAGTATCGGTTTCAATATCGTAAAGTTCCATATTAGCCGAGGCTTCAAGCAAGGCCTCTGGTCCTTTATCCGATCCTTTTACCCATGTGCTGGTTCCATCGAA
>CAZGQZ010000368.1:0-1796 GCA_964527985.1 uncultured Rikenellaceae bacterium
AAACTCTTTACGTCATCGCGAGTCGACATCTTTTTTGGCGAACGAAGCGATCTTTATTAGATTAAACATGGGGAAGAATAGATTGCTTCGTCCTCCTGCGTCGTCCTCGCCTGCCTGACTGGCGCAGAGCAGGCAGGTTTACCTACTATCTTTTTAGTAGGCAATGACGAAAAAATTGTATTACCCTGATTATTAGACACAAAAACTTGCCAACCGTATACACTTCGTGCCCGTGAGTCCCATTTGGGTTCACCAGATTTTTGTAAAAAGTGATACACTATGCAAAGGTAATAAAGATAACATTTATTTTGTATAGGATGGGAGGAATAAAAGTGGCTTCGTGTGCAGTTCGGGCACTTCGAGCACTTCGAGAGCCTCAGTGCCCGAATCAGTGCCCGAATCAGTGCACAACTCAGTGATCTCAATCGCCGTTTACCGGTGCCTTCGAGAGCCTCAGGCACCGGCCCTGTCGAAGTGATCGAAGGCACCTGTTATTTATCTCTATAGGCAATTGAGAGTTTGGGCAAAAGGTGATGATTGCCGTTTATTAGAGCCTCTTTTTTCTTTCTGCTCCATCGTTGTACTTGCTTTTCACGCCAAAAGGCTTCATCTATTCGTTGAAATTCTTCGAAGTAAACAAGTTTTACTGGTAGTCGTTTCTTGGTGTGATTAGCCCCCTCGCCATTTTGATGCTGCTTGATACGAAGTTCTAAATCCTTTGTGCTGCCAGTGTAGTAGCTGCCGTCGGAACAAAGAAGAATGTACATGAAGGCTTTCATGGTTTTTGAAATATGTTTATTTTCGGTGGCTTCGAGCACTTCGAGAGCCTCAGTGCCCGAATCAGTGCCCGAATCAGTGCCCCCAATCGCCGTTTACCGGTGCCTGAGGCACTCGAAGCCACCGTTCTGCTACTCCCCAAACGTATTTGGGATATGGTACTGCGGTCCGGTTTCGGGTATTTTGTATACATCAACTGAAATACCCGCTCCAATAATATCGCCAACATTACTGTTGCCATCGGTTACTGCCGTAATGGTATAGGTGTAAACGTTGGGTAGGTCGGGGCTTATCCATACCGGAGGATCGGGAACAGTAAATTCAAAGGTGTACGGTCCGGTTCCCTGAATTGTTCCGTCGGTTACCTGATTTACCCAACTCTGTCCCATATTGTTTTGTACACTAAAAGTAAACGGTGGCGAACCGCTAAATGTGATCTCAAGGATTACCTCTTCGCCCTCGCAAATAGTGGCATTGGATACAAGCGCAGTTAGCTCGGCCGATACACCAACGCAAAGCGTTATGCTAGCTGTGCCATTCATAATGGCTGTACAAGCAGGACGAGCCGAATTGTAGGCATGTACCTCGTAGGTTCCAACCTCATCAATACCTGTAAACTCAAGAGGCGAACCCGTTCCGGCCAAAGTACGTACATACCTATCCTCCTCAATAAAATAGAGCCTATAGGTAAAGCCAAGGTCGGATCCATCGAGACCAATGGTACCTAAACTTGCCCCACAAATTTCACCTCCTCCAGTAACGGTATAGGTATCGTCGGGGTTTTCGTAAACTGTAACCGTAACACCTGAGCCAAAAATATTACCGTCGACAAAGGTTGTGGGGTTAGGTATTACATCAACGGAGCGAACCGCCGTAAGCTCATATGTTGTGGTAACTGCTGGTGTTAACCCCGAAATGGGGAAAGGCGATGTATCAACATCAATCCATTCCGATTCGGTAAGACCACCATCGTCGGTATACTTAATCTGCCATGGTGCATCGCCCGAAAGGGTGATGGT
>CAZGQZ010000369.1:0-1781 GCA_964527985.1 uncultured Rikenellaceae bacterium
AAGATTATTGCCAAGATAGAGAATCAGCAAGGAGTTGATAATATTGAGGAAATTCTCGACCACACCTACGGCATTATGGTTGCACGCGGCGATTTGGGTATTGAGATTCCCTCGGAAAAAATTCCTAACATTCAGCGCTATCTCATAAACAAGTGCATTGAAAGTAAAAAGCCCGTAATTATTGCCACTCAAATGCTGCACTCAATGATTGAGCACCCCAGACCCACCCGTGCTGAAATTAACGATGTGGCTAGCGCAATATACCAACGTGCCGATGCGGTTATGCTTAGCGGCGAAACGGCCTACGGACAGTACCCAGTTGATGCCGTAAAAACCATGACTCGAGTTGCCCAAGAAGTTGAACGAGACCTTGATGTTGACCCAAACATTTCGCTAACCCGAATACACAATAAAATTACTGCAACATTAGCACGTAACGCTGTAAGAGCCTGCAGTTCGTTGCCCATAAAGGCAATTGTTGTTGATACAATGACTGGACGAACTGGTCGTTACCTCTCTGCATTCAGGGGCAAAGTACCTGTTTACGCCATGTGCTACAACGAAACGGTTATGCGCCAGTTAGCTCTATCATACGGAATAAAGGCAAATTACATGGAGCTAATCGATAGCCGCGATAGCTTCCTTAGCGATGCCATTTCGCGATTACTTAATAATGAAAAGATTACCGAAAACGATATGGTGCTAGTAATAGGCGGTAGCTTTGGCCCAAGCAACGGTGCATCGTTTTTGGAAATTAGCGAAGTAAAAAACTTAATGAATAAGCAGTACTAAACCAATACCAACCAGCAATATTGTCGATGCAAAAATACGTGCTTGTTTCGGTCTTCCTTTTTTGCTTTGCTAGTGTTAGCGCACAGCGATTAAACCAGCATTACTACAGAGCACAAGCAGCAATTGACAATAAAAATTTAGAAACGGCATTAAGTTGGATTGACTCATCGGCACAGTCATTATCACGAAACCCCTACGTTTGGCTAAAAAAGGGAGAAATACTCTTCAAACTAAAACGCTTTACCGATGCAGCCGAATGCTTTAATACTGCCGAGAGTTTCCGCAAAGGAATAGCCCTTTACTGGATTGCCAAAACCTATGCAATACAAGGAAATGAGCCTCAAGCATTGCAATACCTGGAAAAGCACCTTTCATCAGCACCAAAGGAACACGAAGCTACAATACTGCTCGATACTGCTTTTAATGCAATTAAGCAAAGCAAGCAATGGAAAGAGTTTTGGCTTAACGATTGGTACACAAGCCACGAGCGTTTTTTAGCCGAAGTTGACTACTACATGGCTAATTCCGATTTTGATATTGCCCTTGAACTGCTAAACGATAAAATGCATGGAAAGCGCTCGAGGCATCAGTTGTACGCTTTACGCGGAGAGGTTTACTTAAAAATAAACAGCCCCAAAGCTGCCGAGGCCGACTTTAAGCAAGCGCTAAAGCGCAGCAAACGGAACCACCAATATATGCATCAATTGGCCATTTCGTTGCTTGCTCAAAATAAGCACAAGAAAGTCAGTAAAATACTTGCAAAAGCAATTGACTTATCGGGTGGCGAACCTATACACTATAAAACTCGGGCATTGGCATTCGCAAGTGACCACGATTATTCAAATGCCTTAGATGATATTAAACACTACCTATCATTCTACCCGAATTGCCTTGAGGCAAACGAAATGCTGGCAAGCTACTCAATTGCTTCGGGTAAATCAATTGATGCACTTCTGCAGCTTGGAAAGCTGATTAAGGAAAACCCTGCA
>CAZGQZ010000370.1:0-1760 GCA_964527985.1 uncultured Rikenellaceae bacterium
GTCGAAAGGGAGCAATCGGAGTACCAAGCCGAACCCATTACCAACAAAATGGTTTGGCGTGCAGCCGATACCGGTCGACTTACCTTCCGCAATACCTTGGCTCCAAAGCAGAACCTTTTGGGTGAACAGGGTAAGGGAATGCACTATATGCTCGAGACCCTCGATTCTGGTAGGCTTTCCATAGCAGCCGTTGGACTTGGCCTTGCGCAGGGTGCTTACGAAATGGCCAAAGCCTATGCCGGAGTGCGTAAACAGTTTGGCAAAACCTTATCGCATATTCCAGCCATCTCCGATAAGCTTGCCGATATGGATATAAAGATAGAATTGGCGCGAAATTACTTGTATTACAGCTGTTGGCTAAAGGATAATAATTTGCCTTTCAAGAAACAGGCTGCAATTTCAAAGCTATACACCTCGGAAATTGCCAAGCAGATATCCGACGAGGCGGTACAGGTTTTTGGTGCTTACGGACTATTTAAGGATAACGATGTGGAGCGATTTTTCCGCGATCAGCGTATCCTGGGTATTGGCGAGGGAACATCGGAAATTCTAAAGCTGGTTATTGGTAGGAGTTTGTAAATGCTATCGACCTTTATTGACATGACAAATGCAGACAAGTTGTGATTAGCGATGCGTCATTGCTTCGTCTCGTCATCTTTTTTGACGAGACGAAGCAATCACTTAACAACTAATAGATTGCTTCAACCCTTAAAAAACAAGGGTTTCGCAATGACGAGATAAAAATGCGTCATTGCGATTGAAACGAAGTGAAGAGAAGCAATCTTCTTTGAGAGGGATTAGGATGATTGAATCGACTTGCGAATTGTCAACTAAAAAACTATGGATAAATCAAACTACATAAATGGCTTCTCAAAGTTAACCAACAAAGAGAAAGTTGATTCTATAGCCCATTTTCTGGGAAAGAGTTCGGATGATTTCTCGATTTTAAATCATTTTAAACTCCCCGATTCTAATCTTCAGGCTAGGCTCGAGGAGATTAGCGAGAATGTGCTGTCGAACTATATGCTACCCTACAGCATTGCCCCAAATTTTCTGGTCAACGGAAAGGCTTACTTTGTGCCAATGGTAATTGAGGAGAGCTCGGTAGTAGCCGCTGCATCGGCAGCTGCCAAGTTTTGGTTTACTCGCGGAGGGTTTACATCCAAAGTTGTTGGTACAACAAAAGTGGGGCAGGTGCACTTTATGTGGCAAGGTAGTAACTCGATTTTAAACCTGCATTTCCCAAAAATCAAAGATATTTTAGTTAGCCATTCGGAATATCTCCTTGCCAATATGAAAAGGCGTAACGGTGGAATTACGGGCATTGAACTATTGGATTTTACTCAGCAGCTACCCAATTACTATCAAATTAGGGTGAGTTTCGAAACCGCCGATGCCATGGGCGCCAACATTATCAACTCTGTACTCGAGGAGATGGCTAAATCGTTAAAGCGGTATTTTGCAGATAATTTCAATGGTGATGAGGCCGATTGTGAGGTTGTGATGGCAATCCTCTCGAACCATACACCCGAAAGCCTTGTGGAGTGTTACGTGGAATGTGATATTGAGGAGTTAGCAGAGATATCGGGAAATCTTTCGCCAGCCGATTATGCACAAAAGTTCAAAACGGCTGTTGATATTGCCAATATCGATATTTACAGGGCAACAACCCATAATAAGGGAATTTACAACGGTATCGATGCCGTTGTGCTTGCCACTGGCAACGATTTTAGAGCGGTTGAGGCTTGTGGCCATTCCTA
>CAZGQZ010000371.1:0-1758 GCA_964527985.1 uncultured Rikenellaceae bacterium
AGGTATCATTATGCTACCAAGTAGTATCACAAAACCGAAAAGTGGACTCATTAAGTTGAGACTCGCTTAAGATAGTCGCTAGGGGTACAACCCATAACGCTTTTAAAAACTCGATTAAAAGTGGCCTTTGAGTTAAATCCACTGTCGTAAGCTAGGCTAATTAGGGTAAGGCGCCTGTTTTTTGGATCTTGGCAAAGCGACTTAAATTCTTGTATACGGAAGTGGTTAATAAAGTCGAAAAAGTTTTTATTGAGCCTTCCATTAATAATACCCGAAAGGTATTCTGGGGTAACGCCCAAATCATTACTGAGTTTGCTAAGCATAATTTCTGGGTCTGTAAACGGTTTATTCTCTTTCATGTGGTTAAGCAGGCTGTTCACAAACTCTTCCTCGGAGTTAGTAAGGGGCGAAGTGTTTTCCCCAATATTAATGGCGCTTTCCACATCAAATTTTGCTAGTTGAGAGGTAAAAATATTGCCTTGTTTTAGTCCTACAAAGCCAATGGCTACAACAAATGCAGAGGCAATGCTAAATCCAATTAGCTGTAAATGGCTATACTTAAAAACATTAAACATTGCATCGAATGCATAAAGCATGCTAATGCTTGCGTAGCTAACTAAAGCTGAAAGAAGAAGAAATCGAATCCAAAAAAGGTCAATCTCATCTGTTTTAGCGAAAAATGTTTTTAGCTTTTTCTTATAACGAGCTATTAGCCCAAGACTCCAGATTGTATACCCAATATTTGAACATGCAATAAGTCCAACGGTAAAAATAAAAACAAAGCTTTGCTTTAGCTCTCCAGTTTCTTCGAGTGATATTTTTATAGCTTCGGGTTTAGTGTAGCTTTGCAGAACTAGTAAAAATGCTATAATAGCAAAAGGAATAGCTGTAAGCAGATATAATGGCTTGAAGCGAAATCGTTGTTGAGTTAGTGATTTTATGTATATCCACAACGAAGGGCCAATGAGCAATATGAAAGGAGTTGATAGATTGATTAACCAAGGGAATGGGTAACCGTTGTTCCTATTCCACATTTCGAGGTAGGCAAGTAAAATGGTAAATGCTGATATTCCGAGGTAAAACCCTAGCCAATGGTCTGCCTTTGTTTTTGGATGCTTTGTAACTAGCAGCAGAACAAGAAGTATGGCTTGGAATACGGCAATTATTAGTAGAGCAACCATGCTATCTTTTGCTGTTTAAAATTTCATCAATTTTTTCATCAATTTCATCGGCATAACTTAACGGACCGCAAATGTGGTAACCATCAATCTCAAAAAAGATTTTTGGCTCATTAGCCCTTTCGTAAAGCTCTTTGCCCATGGTAAAGGGTATTACGCTATCGTTGGTGCTGTGAATCACCAGAATTGGGACGGTTAGCTCTTCAACCGCATGTTTAGCCGGATAGGCTTCTTTTACCAATACGCGGCCGAAAAAGCCAGCGCTTTGCGCTGCAATATCCTTATGCGATGAGAACGCTCCTTCGATTATCACGCCATCAATAGCATTTCTGTTTTGGTTGGCTACCTCGGGTGATAAATGGCCTCCCAGCGATTGACCATAAATAAGCAGTGGTGAGTTTTTTACATCGTTACGTTTGCTAATTAGCTGCACAGCTGCGTTAGCGGAGCTGAGCACGCTTTTGCGGTTTGGCTTCCCCTCCGAAAACCCATAACCGCTATAGTCGAAAATAAAGGCTTGGTAGCCTCGCTTAACAAAGGGAAATACAAACGAAAGGTAGCTAATAATGTTGCCACCATT
>CAZGQZ010000372.1:0-1737 GCA_964527985.1 uncultured Rikenellaceae bacterium
AAATTTTACGAATACAAATTGCTAATATGATAATAGGATTAACTTACGACCTAAGAAGCGATTACCTTAAGGAGGGATATTCTGAGGAGGAAACGGCGGAGTTTGATGCCGAGGTTACTATCGGTGCCATTGAAACTACACTGAATGAGCTGGGTTACCAAACCGAGCGGATTGGCAATTTTAAATCCTTGGTTAACAAAGTATCTGGCGGTAAACGATGGGATTTGGTTTTCAATATTTGTGAAGGGATGTATGGTGTTGGACGCGAAGCTCAAGTGCCCGCTCTACTCGATGCATATCAAATTCCTTACGTATTTTCCGACCCCTTGGTTCTTGCTCTAACATTGCACAAAGGGCTTACAAAGAGAGTGGTTCGTGATGTTGGAATACCAACAGCAGATTTTGAGGTTGTTGAAACCATTGAAGATGTTGATAAGGTAAATTTGTCGTATCCACTTTTTGTAAAACCTGTGGCCGAGGGAACAGGTAAAGGAATCGATTCGAAGTCAAAAGTAACATCCCCTTTTCATCTTATTAATGCTTGCGAAAACCTTCTCAACCAGTTTAATCAGCCCGTTTTAGTTGAATCATACCTTTCGGGTAGAGAGTTTACTGTTGGCATTGTGGGTACTGGGAAAAACGCTCAAGTTGTTGGTGTTATGGAGATTGTGGTTACCGATAAAGCTCCCGAATCGGTTTACTCATACACAACAAAGGAAAATTGGCACGGAGTGGTAGAATACCCTCTTGCTAAGGGACACGATTACGATATGTGTGCTCAAACTGCCCTTCGGGCATGGCAGGCACTTGGTTGTAGAGATGGAGGAAGAATCGATCTGAAAATGGATAATTATGGAATCCCAAACTTCATTGAAGTAAACCCTTTGGCAGGGATAAATCCGGAGCATAGCGATTTGCCCATGCTAGCAAAAAAGAATGGCATATCATATCATCAGCTTATGGGAATGATAATGGATTCGGCAATTGCCCGTGTTGAAAAAAGTGTGATATCAACAGAAATAAAATAGTTTTCTCATGAGCAAGATAAAAGCCGTAATACTCTATAATCAACTTACCGAGAATGCTGGACCCGACGAAGCCGATGTAATTGATCAGGTCAACCTAGTTCGTGAAAAACTAACCGAGCTAAAGGTTGATGTAGAGGAGTTGCAATTCTCAAATCGACTTGATTTGGTTGAGGCGGCTTTACTAAAATCGAAACCCGATTTTGTTTTCAACTTGGTTGAGTCGGTTAACAATAAGGGTAGCCTAATTTATTTCGCCCCAGCCCTTCTTAATTCTTTGAACATACCATTTACCGGGGGTACCGTTGAAGCCATATTTATAACCACATCAAAACCTCTTGCAAAAGAAAAAATGGAGAGAAGAGGAATCCCTACTTCCCCCTGGTTCTTTCCCAATTGCATTCCCAAGCTTGATAAAGAGAAGAAGTATATTATTAAACCCGTTTGGGAAGAGGGTTCCTTGGGTCTTGATGAGGATTGCGTTTACCAAGGAAATGATCCAAGGTTTGTACACAGACTTTCAACTCTTTATCCAAAAGATTTTTTTGTGGAGGAGTTTATTGATGGACGAGAGTTTAATCTTTCAATACTTGCAGGAGAAAATGGTCCAGAAGTGCTACCTCCTGCCGAAATTATTTTTTCAAACTATCCTGAAAATAAGCCCAAGGTTGTTGGTTTTACTGCAAAATGGAAAGAGGATAGCTTTGAGTAC
>CAZGQZ010000373.1:0-1723 GCA_964527985.1 uncultured Rikenellaceae bacterium
CCACCCTCGAGCATGGTTTGGTGCGCAATTTTTGAAGTAAAACGTTCATCGACAAAAACAATGGGTATTGATGGCAATACTTTTTTGAGCCTATTTACAACAGGCTCAATGTATTTAACAGCATCGGATGGGGTATTGTTCATTTGCTTAGGCATACCAACAACAATAAGTTCAACTACTTCTTTACCTAAGTAATCGATAATATATTCAACAATTTGTCCGGTTTTAATTGTGGCAATTCCGTTTGCTGTAATTTTTAGCGTATCGGTAACGGCCACGCCTGTTCTTTTTCTTCCAATGTCTAAAGCTAGAATCCTTCCCACGGTTTAGTCTCCAAAATCTTTGTTGTATGCTGTTAGCTGCTCAATAAATTCATCTTTTGTCACCAGCTCGAGTTCAATAACCTCACCTCCCTCAAGAATAACGGCTCCCTTTCCGCTTTTCTGAAACTTTTTTACTTTCCCTAGGTTTACTAAAACTCCGCTTTTTACCATTATAAAACCTTTTTGCGCTAGAAGCGTTTCAATTTCGGGGTTTATATTTTGGTATTCGTTAACAGTGCCGTTGTTCAGGGTGAACGTAATTTTGCCTTTTTCAATTTGTGCTGTAACGGCCATGCTTAAATCAATATAGCTGTATTTCTCTTTTCCTGGAATTACTAGCTTTCGAGGAATAATCTCCTTAAGGTTATCAAAAAGTACGGCGTATCGTTCTCTCGGGTCGATGTTACTTTTTAGCTGTTCGCTAACCTTGTTTACGGCTCCTACTAGCTCATCAATATCAATTGGTTTAAGTATGTAGTCGATGGCGCTATATTTAAATGCTTTAACAGCGTACTGATTGTATGCAGTGATGAAGATGACCTCAAATTTATGATCGGGTAGCTTTTCTAGCAATTCAAAGCCATTTCCTTGGGGCATTTCAATGTCGAGGAAAACAATTTCGGGGTTTGTTTCTTTAATAAGCGATATGCCCTCGCTAACGGAAAACCCTTTGCCAACAATTGAAACATTTGGGCAGTTCGATTCGAGCAATATTTCGAGCGAGCGTTGTGCGGCTACTTCATCGTCAATAATAACTGCTTTGAGCATTGGCATGGCTAAGTGTTAATTGGCGCAAAGGTACTAAAAATGAAGCATATTTTTAGCAGCACACCTTACTCTAGGTCAATGGGTATTGTAATTTCAACTCTAGTTCCGCTTGGTTCTCCGTTATCTGCAGTAACATCTATGTATTTTATAAAGAATTTGTTTTTATACAAAGTGTTAAGAAGTTCAATTCGTTGCGAGGTTATTTTAAACCCAAGCGACTTTCGCTCATTATCCTGCTTACTCCTAATTTCTTGCGCTTTTTCTCGTCCAATGCCATTATCCTCAATGGTGCAAACTATTTGGGTTAATGCTTTTTTAATGGTTATTGTAACCCAACCTTCTTGGCTTGCTTTAAGCATAATGCCGTGCCAAATTGAGTTTTCAACAAAGGGTTGAATTAATAGGGTGGGGACTTTGTATTGGAGTAGCTCATCGTTCTCGATATTAATAGTGTAATCAAACTTTCCCGACAATCGAATGGATTCAAGCTCAAGGTAAAGTTTTAATGCATCAAGTTCATCTTTAAGGGCTATTGTGGGCTGCTGAGAGTTATCGAGGATTAACCTCATTAGCTTAGCAAACTTTGTTAGGTATTTATGCGAGCTAATGTGATCCTTCTCGAGGATATAAAG
>CAZGQZ010000374.1:0-1697 GCA_964527985.1 uncultured Rikenellaceae bacterium
GCGTTTCAATTGGCGATGCATTAACTCCATTCTCAATCCAAAGTATTTCAAAAGTATTTGGTTTTACTTTGGCTTATAAGAAGCTTAGCGGTGATATTTGGAAACGACTAGGCAAGGAACCTTCAGGTAATGCTTTTAATTCCTTGGTTCAGCTTGAGTACGAAAAGGGCATCCCTCGTAACCCGTTTATCAATGCAGGAGCTTTGGTCGTTTCCGATATTCTGCTTTCGCTTTATTCTAATCCGCAGCAAGTACTTCTCGACTTTGTTCAAAATATTAGCAACGAGCCAAGTATTAGCTATAATGAAGAAGTGGCAAAATCGGAGAAAGAAACTGGACATAGAAATGCTGCTTTAGCCTATTTAATGAAGAGCTTTGGCAATATTCATAACTCAGTCGAAGATGTATTAGACTTCTACTTTATGCAATGTTCGCTCGAAATGAGCTCGAAGTGTCTAGCAAAATCGTTTCTATTTTTGGCAAATCATGGCATAGTACCAGCCACAAACGAACAGGTATTAACCGTTAGCCAAGCTAAGCGCATAAGCGCTTTAATGCTAACCTCAGGGCTTTATAACGAATCGGGCGATTTTGCATACAGGGTTGGAATGCCTGCCAAAAGTGGTGTGGGAGGAGGCATTGTTGCCATCATCCCAAACAAGCTAAGCATTTGTGTTTGGTCGCCCCCTTTAAATGAGTTTGGTAATTCGTTAGCAGGCATTGAGGCGTTGGAGAGGTTTACTTCGTATACGGGGATGTCGATATTTTAAGTTATTATTTGCTTTTCTGTTTTAATTCTATATGTTTTGAACAGTATCTGCCACTTCATTTGTCTTTTAAAATTAAAAGAGTCGAAATTCTATCTCTGTTATGTTCAAGGAGCATGCAAACAAAGATAGTTTAAGAATAATTAACAAAACCTAAACAAAAATTGCTTCAGCTTAACATTTTAAGGGTACTGTTGTTATCATAATTTGAAATTCAAATTTTGTTTTACCCTTAAAATAATAAGTTATGTTTCGAGTTTGGCTTAATGCCCTTCGGGTTATCCCATCAGTATCAAAAGAGCAATGGGATAGCTATGATATAGTATCAAGGTGGTTAATTTCCACCCGTGCAGCCGTTTTTGTTATGACGGGTTTAGCTGCTGCCATTGGTGGCCTTTTGGCTTATCGTGCCGGTAGCTTCTCGTGGCCAATTTTTCTGCTCACATTCTTCGGGTTAATTTTTGCCCATGCCACTAACAACTTGCTAAACGATTATGTCGATTTTTCGAAAGGAGTCGATAAGGATAATTATTTTAGGGCTCAGTACGGGCCCCATCCATTAGAGCATGGTTACCTTACAAAAGGTAGATATCTTACCTACATTGTAGTAACAGGTCTAATTGCCCTATCAATGGGGTTGGCCATTACCTATTTAGTTGGATTGCAAACCTTATGGTTGCTCGTTCCCGGATTATTCTTTCTGCTATTTTATACCTGGCCTTTAAAGTATTTTGGATTAGGGGAAATATCGGTTGTTTTTGTTTGGGGACCACTTATGATTGGAGGTGCTTACTTTGTTGTATCGGGTGGCGAATGGAGCAATTGGGTTGCGCTAGTAAGTTTGGTTTACGCTTTTGGCCCAACTACCGTATTGTTGGGTAAGCATGCCGATAAGCTTAAAGCCGACAAGGCTAAGCGAATTCTTACACT
>CAZGQZ010000375.1:0-1687 GCA_964527985.1 uncultured Rikenellaceae bacterium
ATTTCAACCGCATGTATTTGGGCATTGCTTCGCTGTGCCAGCATAAGGGCAATTAGCCCCGTACCAGTGCCAATATCGAGGATGTTTTTGGCTTCTCTAATTGCTACCCATGCGCCTAGCAGAACGCCATCGGTACCAACTTTCATGGCCGATTTTTCTTGCCTTACGGCAAACTGTTTAAACCTAAAGTAGCTGTTGGGCATATTGCGCTAAAACTTTTCGAAAACGCCCAAACCAAATAGGGCATAATCGAATTTCACAGGATCCGTGGGGTCAAATATACGAAGGTTTGCGGTAACCTCCTCAACGGCTTTCCAATCGGTTTGCTTGCGTTTTAGCAGGCCAAGGTTGCGAGCTGCACGACTCGAGTGCACATCGAGGGGCAGCATAAGCAGCGATGGGCTAATATTGGCCCATAGGCCAAAATCAACTCCTTCGTTTTGTGGTCGAATCATCCACCTTAGGAACATGTTAAGGCGTTTGGCTGCCGAACCCTTTAGTACGTTGGGCAAATGCTTTACCGAGCGGGTTGGGAAAGAGAAGCTAATAAACACCTCACGAAAATGGGCAATGGCTCCAAGTGCGCCCTGTTCCTTACTAAAACCATCAGCAAAAACTTTGTGCAATCCACCGAAATGCGTATAAATACGCTTTAGCGAATGTAAATATGCTAAACAGTCGGTTTGGTTAAAGGTACGATAGTAAAATTCCGATGCAGATTTAATTTCGCTTTCCGAGGCATCGGTAATAAACTCGTATGGCGATTCGCCCATATGCGACAGCAGCTGCCTTGCCGATTTAATAATTTGGGGGCGCTGCCCCCATGAGATGGTAGCGGCTAAAAATCCCGAAATCTCAATATCCTCTTTGCGTGTGTATGCCTTAGGTATTTGTATGGGGTCGGTATCAATAAACTCAGGCGAGGCGTACTGCCTGTACTTTTGGTTGAGGAGTTCCCGAATTTCTTCTTGGTTAATCATTGGCTATACAAAGCGGCCATCGTTCATGGTAAGCTCTAAATCGGCCATGTGGGCTAGCTCCTTATCGTGTGTAACTACCACAAATGTTTGCTTAAGCTCATCGCGAAGTGTGAAGAATAGCTGGTGAAGCTCATCCTTGTTTTTCGAATCGAGGTTGCCCGATGGCTCATCGGCCAGAATAACCTTTGGCTGGTTTATTAGCGCTCGGGCAACGGCAACCCTTTGCTGCTCACCGCCCGATAGCTCAGCCGGTTTATGCTCCATTCGGTTGGCTAAACCCAGAAATGAGAGCAGCTCCTTTGCTCTTTTCTCTACCTTGGCCTTTGGCTGCCGACCAATAAACCCAGGGATACAAATATTTTCGAGGGCAGTAAATTCGGGAAGGAGATGATGGAATTGGAATACAAAGCCAATATTCTGATTACGGTATGCAGCAAGCGACTTGTCGTTGAGGAGCGAAAGGTCGGATCCATCAATGAGCACCTTGCCCGAGTCGGGTTTGCTGAGCGTTCCCATAATTTGCAGCAGGGTTGTTTTTCCAGCGCCGCTTGGGCC
Organism: uncultured Rikenellaceae bacterium; assembly: GCA_964527985.1. Lineage (GTDB taxonomy): Bacteria > Bacteroidota > Bacteroidia > Bacteroidales > Tenuifilaceae > Perlabentimonas. Next base: position 1,536 of record CAZGQZ010000375.1, read on the forward strand.
AACAATGGCAACAACCTTTTGGGCAGGTATTTCAATATCAACCTCATTAAGTACGGTGAGGCTGCCAAACGACTTAACTATTTTCTGAACTTCAATCATGGCAATTTGAATAGTTAGCAAATATAGCAAATTTATTTGCTAGGTTGCCAAGG
>CAZGQZ010000376.1:0-1683 GCA_964527985.1 uncultured Rikenellaceae bacterium
TAATTGAGAAAATATGCGTATTCGAATCAAACGAATAGCTTATCTCCAAACCGCTAAGGTCGCAAATACGCTTAACCAGTGATAGTCCTAAACCCAATGAGCTTGCCGACTGGTTGCTGCTAACAAAACGCTCAAATATTTTACTGGCATCAACTTTTAAAGCCTCGCCAGCATTGCTAATGCTTAGCTTGTTCAGTTCGGTTTTAATAAAAATAGGCGAACTACTTTCTCCGTAACGTAAAGCATTGCGAAGAAGGTTTTTAAAGAGAATATCGAAAAGGTAGGGATCGATAGTTAGCGAATGCTCTGGATTGAGCTCGGCTTTAACCGTAAACCCCTTTAGCTCAACCATCTCTTTAACGGCCTCAAGGTGACGCTCAATTACATCATAGGTTTTAAGCTCTATAATATTGGAGTATTCGCCATTCTCAATCTTTGTAAATAGGTTAAGGGTATTCCCTAAATTCGAAAGTTGGTTTACCTCATCGTAAATTGATTTAACAGTTGATGAAGCGCTCTCCATAACCCTTTCGTTTGCAATGAGCGCTTCAACCTTGCTTCTAATTATGGCCAGTGGCGTTTGCATTTCGTGTGCCATATTCTCGGTGTACTCTTTTAGCTTTGTAAAATCGTTTTCGGTTCGGCGAATCATTTTGGCAAAAAGTGCCTGCATTTTCCTAAACTCCGAGGTTGACGTTTTCACCGACGGGAAGCTTTGGCTTTGGCCAACCTTATAGCTTGCCATTAGGCTTAACACTTTATGAAAGGGTCTGAAAAAGAATCCTGATAAGAATAAGCTAAAAAGTGTAAGGCCAATGGTTAGGGTAATTAGCGTATTAAGAATTGTTCGAATAAGATCTTGCCTAAGCTTCTCGTAATCGCTCACATTTTTGAGCATTTTATACTCGTAAAATTCATTGTTATGGTTTATAATTACCTTTTTGGTTCGAAAAAGTAACCACTCGTCCATTTGGCTTATGTAAATACTTGTATCAGCATATTGAGGGTAGCTAAGCGTATCGATAACCTGCGATTTATTCAACAATTTAATTCCTCGGATATCGCAAATTGCCTCTTCTCCAGTTCTTATCTCGTGGTTTATCCTAAACTCCTTACGCTTAAAAAAGTGCTCGGTATCGTTTTGTATGTAGCTATCGGTTCGGATAATTATAAAAACGGCCGTTACAAAAAAGGCAATTAGTATGAATAATAGGTAAAAAAATGTTGTTTTGGTGAGTAACCGAACAGAATGCTTTTTCATGACTATCAACTATTTTTCGAAAAACTTATAGCCCATGCCATACACTGATTGTATTTGACTATTTGCCCCTGCGGCTGTAAGCTTTTTCCGTAAATTCTTTATGTGGTTGTAAATAAAATCGAAACTATCGGCTTGGTCGGCATGATCGCCCCATAAGTGCTCAACAATGCTCTCCTTGGTTAAAACACGCCCTTTGTTGTACAAGAAGTAAACAAGCAAATCATACTCTTTACGTGTAAGATCAACTAGGTTTGAATTTATGCTAACCTCAAGACTATCAGGTTTAACCCGAATATTACCAACCACCAAATCGTTGCTACCATCAAACTTATTCCGCCTAAGTATTGACCTAATTCGAGCATTAAGCTCGGCCTTATGAAAAGGTTTTGTAATGTAGTCGTCGGCACCTAGGTTTAAACCCG
>CAZGQZ010000377.1:0-1682 GCA_964527985.1 uncultured Rikenellaceae bacterium
AGGTAAATAGGCTCAAGCTAAGTTTGGGGCTCATTGGTATGATCGTTTTTATTCTTGTGGGTATTGCAGTATTCATATTTAGTTCAAGACTTACAAAACCTCTTACCGAATTGAAAAATGCGGCAGTTAGGGTTGGTGAGGGCAAGTTTGATAAGGTGCTGCCAATTAGTGAACGCGATGAAATAGGTTTGCTAACTCAGGTTTTTAACCAAATGACTCTACGGTTAAAGCATACAACGCAACGCCTTAAGGAGAGGGAAAGTAGATTGTTGCATTTTTACAGGGCAACCATTGATGGTATACTAATCCATAAATCGGCAAAGCCAATTCTGGTAAACCGAGCCCTCATAAATCTAACTGGATACAACGAGGCCCAATTGCTTACGCTTTCTCCTCAACAGCTTTTTAAAGAGGACGAGCACTTGCTGAAGTTTATTGAGAGTAGCCAAGTAAATTCCTTTGAGTCAATTTTAATGTGTAATGGTGGAGTCCAAGTGCCTGTTGAGGTTCAGCATCGAAGGTTAAACTACCACGACCAAGAGGTTTCGGTTTTGGTTATTAGAGATATCTCGGAGCGAAAAGCCATTGAAGATGAGCTTAAGGAGGAACGTTTGCATAGGCTTCGCTCGGTAATCGATGGCCAGGAGCAGGAGCGTCAAAGGCTTTCGCGCGAGCTGCACGATGGGCTCGGGCAAACGCTAGTGGCCATCAAGCTGAGGCTTGAAAGTTTGACCCTAAGTGAACTCGGCGAACAGGCAAAAACCATTGAGTTGGTTAAGCACATGTTCAACCAAACCATCGACGAAACCCGACGCATTTCGAATAACCTAATGCCAGCTGCGCTAACCGAATTTAGCCTTGCCGTTGTTCTGCGCAACTTGTGCAACGAGGTTGAGGGTAATTCGGGAGTTCGCATTTCGCTGGTGGTTGGCGTGCTTCCCGAAAATATTAGTATGCTAACCAAAACGTATGCATACAGAATTGCCCAAGAAGCGCTAACCAATATTGTTAAGCATGCTCAAGCATCAAAAGCAGTGGTATCCGTATTCTCCGATATACTTAAAATCTACCTCACCATTGAGGATGATGGCGTAGGGTTTAACCAAAAAAATGTAAATACAGGCAATGGACTTTACAATATGAAAGAACGCTCATCACTGCTTAATGGGAGGTTTGAGATTGTTTCGGCCGAGGGTAAAGGTACACGAATACGAGTTGAGTTTCCTATAATTAATCATAATTCCAATGCACAGTAAAATTACAGTAGCCCTAGTTGACGACCATCAGATTGTGCGCGATGGGATAAGAGCATTGCTTGATGGACAGCCGCATATTGAGGTAGTTGCCGAAGCAGAAAATGCAAGTGAAATTCTTTGCAAAATTGAGGAGTCAAGGCCAAATGTGCTTATTGTTGATATTTCGCTACCGGGGATGTCGGGAATTGAGCTAACCCGAAAGGTTAACGATGATTTTCCTTTTGTCAAGGTTATTGTGCTTTCAATGCATACCACACAAGAGTTTGTTTTTAATGCCATTAAGGCAGGAGCCAAAGGGTATTTGCCCAAAAGCATAACCCAAAAGGAGCTTGTTGAGGCTATTGTTCAGGTGAGCACCGGAAAGGAATACTTTAGCAAGGATATTTCCGAGATTATACTGAAAAGTTACCTTAAGCAGATTAAGGA
>CAZGQZ010000378.1:0-1678 GCA_964527985.1 uncultured Rikenellaceae bacterium
TTAAACTGGCCTCTTCCTTGGTTAAATTGAATAAAGCTTGACAAGGAAGCCATTAAATCAATCTTAAAATGCGATTGCGACGGAATATCCCTGTAAACTCCGGTAACCTCAAAGTCTGCAAATTCTTCGAGCCGCAGGGTTTTGCCAACGGCAGGTTCATCGCCAAAGTAACGTTTCGCAGTTGACTCCGACACTACGATGGTGAATGGCCTATCGAGAGCTGTTTCGGGATCGCCCTGAACGAACGGGAAAGTAAAAACGTCGAAAACAGTTGAGTCAACGAACATGAAATTCTGCTCGTTGAACTTAATAACCTCGTTCTTACTGTTGGTGTAATCGATAAACCACTGAGGGCGTAAGGCGTTGAAGAAGCGAACCGAAGTTTCAACCAAATCGGGGTATGCAGTTTCGAGTGTTGGTCCCATTGGAAAAGGCAGAGTTGCAGCATCTTCGTTGGCATCGTTGGCATTATAGAAACGGTTAACCCGGTAAATCCTGTCGGCTTGCTCGTGAAACTTGTCATAGCTTAGCTCATCGGTAATGTAAATTACAATAAACAGAAAACTTGCTAAACCAATGGCAAGTCCGCCAATATTAATAATTGAATATTTCCAGTACCTGGATATATTACGAAACGCAATGGTAAGAATATGCTTAATCATAACGTTTTAAATTTGTTGTTAGTGATATGAAAAACTATTTTCCGTTTGTTATATATCAAAAATTGTGATTCTTTTTATAAAACACAGATATTGAATGATTTGATTGTGTGTTTTGCTTTTTTTTAGTATGTTAAAAAAAATTAAAAATGTTCGAAAATGCACCTTTGATGTACGTAATCGAACACTCGATTGAATTTTTGTTGTAGCTTTGTTTTGGTTGTTTCAAAAATTATTGATTAGTAGAAACTAAAGTTGTTAACTATGAAAAAGTTATACTTTCCATTTTTACTTATTTCCATTTTCTTGATTTCTACAGCTGAAACTTTTTCACAAGGAAAAGTTTTTGATGATGAAACTATTCTTATGGTTGTTGATGTGCAAGAGGGCTTTGCCGAAAGAATGGGAGTAGAACCGATAGAAGAAACGTTTTTACAAAACGTAAACATGGTTATTTCAAAGTTTGACCCTAATAGTGTGGTTTACATTAAGGGAATTTTTAGAGTTTTGTCGTTATCATTAAAGGGTATGCATGTTGACACATTGCCTGACGTAGATTTTGATAAAAGGTTGAAAATGGTTAGCGACTACAAGTTTTCTAAATTTAAAGCCGATGCGTTTACAGCCGAAGATTTTGCCGCATTTATCAAAAAGCGCAATCCTAAAAAAATTGTTGTTATTGGGCTGGCTGCTGATCAATGTGCTTATGAAACAATTATTGGCGGCAAAAAGTTAGGTTACCAAATGGTTGCCATTCCCGAAGCGCTGCTCAGCAAAACTGAAAAGAAGAAGGCTAAAGCATTAAAAAAGATGAAAAAGGCGGGAGTAAGAATTATTGGTATTGAAGAATTTTAGTTAACGTTTCTCTTTGGTCAGGTTCTTCTAGCAATTCCTAGAACATTGAATTTTATACATATTCAAAAAAATCCGCCTGCCCATACTAATGGGGCAAGCGGATTAACGTTTTTAATATAAAACTATATTTTACCAGCTTCCTTCAGAGCAACCTCAAGCTGATT
>CAZGQZ010000379.1:0-1674 GCA_964527985.1 uncultured Rikenellaceae bacterium
TCGCCATAGCCAATGGTATCTCCAGTAAGCTGAATTCGTGCTTCTAAACAATTTTTACAGTCATCAACAGCTTCATCGGTACAGGGCTTATTCTCGTATAGCTTATAGTTGTTTCTATACAAGCCGGGAGTTATGTTAGGCATAACCACATTGGCTCCAACTTTAAGGCCTTTCTCACGTCCAAGTTTATCAATTGCCTGCAATGCTGTTGGTGCAGCTATATTAATATCCTTCATAAGTATTCGAAGAATTGCAATCATTTTAAGCGATAGGTTAAAGCGCTCATCAATTGGCAATAAATGTTCACGGTATTTATATAAAGGTGTATCAGGATGATCAACGTATGGCCCCATGCCAACCATATCAATATCCATTTCCTTAATCCATAGCAAATCCTCAGCTAAATGCTCGAGTGTTTGAAAAGGTAAACCAATCATCACTCCTGTTCCAACCTGATAGCCAACTCGACGCAAGCTACGAAGACATTCCACCCTTTCGTCAAAGCTATGAGCCTTGTTACTTGGGTGTAGCTTGGCATATAGTTCTCTATTTGATGCTTCAATACGAAGCAAATACCTTATGGCTCCATTGCTAAACCACTCCCTGTAGGTTTCCTCGGTTTGCTCGCCAAGCGATAAGGTTATTCCCAGCTCCGCATTTGTAGCTGTGTTAATCTTTTTTAATAGGGTTGTAATTCTATTAATAAATTCGGGGGTATTGAGTTCTCCCGATTGTAAAGCGATGCTGGCATAGCCATTCTTCCATGCAAAAACCGATGCCTCAACAACTTCTTCGTCGCTTAAATTGTAGCGTTCAGTGTTGATATTTGAAGCCCTAATGCCGCAGTAGAAACAATTTTTCCGGCAAATATTCGACATCTCAATCAAACCTCTAAAGTAAACCTTACGACCAACATACTTCTCCTTAACTTCAGCAGCCTTGGTGTAAAGTTTATTCCTATCGTCGGTATTGGTCTGAAGCAAAAGAATAATATCCTCCTTTGTCAGTTTGCTTTTACTTAAAATGCTATCAATTGTACTCATATAAATCTTTAAAAATGCAGGTAAATATACAACCAATAACTTACCAACAAATAAAGCCTAAACAAGTTTTAAAGCACTAGGCAAAATTTACCACCACAAAAAAGTTTTTGTAAGTTTGCTGGCAATTAATAAAATAGATAACAACCTTCAAAAAAATAGTTATGATAACCAAAGAGTTAATTAACCCTAAGAGCATAGTTGTTGTAGGCGGATCGGACGACGTACAAAAACCTGGAGGAAAAGTTTTAAAGAACTTAGTTGACAACCACTTTAAAGGCTCTCTTTTCGTTGTCAACCCTAAGGCCGAGACCGTTCAAGGAATTAGCTCGCATAAAAGCGTTGGCGAACTGCCACAGGTTGACCTTGCAATAATTGCCATTGCAGCAAAATTTTGCCCCGATACTGTTCGAACCTTAGCACACGAAAAGCAAACCAAAGCATTTATAATACTCTCAGCAGGTTTTCATGAAGAAAGCGAAGAAGGTGCAAAACTTGAACAAGAAATTGTAGATATAATAAATTCCGTGAACGGAAGTTTAATTGGCCCCAACTGCATTGGGGTTATGAACTCAAACTATGCAGGTGTTTTTACAACTCCAATTCCTAAACTCGATCCTAAAGGGGTCGATTT
>CAZGQZ010000380.1:0-1672 GCA_964527985.1 uncultured Rikenellaceae bacterium
AAACCTCAAAAGAAACACTGGAAAAGTGGTTCTACCTTTTATCACTTGGAAGAGCCCTTGACGAGAGGGCGCCAAATTACCTTAAGCAGGCTATTGGGTGGAGCTACCATGCACCTTATGCTGGTCACGATGGTATTCAACTTGCTATTGGGCAGGTATTTAATAGTGAAATAGATCACCTGTTTCCCTATTATCGCGATATGCTTACCGTTTTATCTGCGGGTATGACCGCCGAGGAGATTATCCTAAATGGTATATCAAAGGATACTGACCCTTCAAGTGGAGGGAGGCATATGAGCAACCACTTTGCAAAAGCTGAGCTAAATATTCACAATTCATCAAGTTGTACAGGTAATCACACTCAACAAGCCTCAGGAGTTGGCCGTGCTTTTCAACGCTATAAGCATAAGGGTGTGGTAATTAGCTCACAGGGCGAATCGTCTGTTTCTGAGGGATACGTCTACGAGGCAATTAATGGTGCATCAAACGAGAAACTACCCGTACTGTTTGTTTTTCAGGATAATGGTTATGGTATTTCAGTGCCTAAAGAGGATCAAACGGCAAACCGGAAAGTTGCAAATAATTTTACTGGGTTTAAAAACCTCAAGATATTCCATTGCAATGGAAAAGATGTCTTCGACTCGATGAATACAATGCAGGAAGCCAAACAATGGATTCTCGATAATCAGATGCCAGCAATTGTTCAGGCAAACTGCGTTCGTATTCACTCGCATTCAAATTCCGATAGGCATGAACTTTACCGAGATAAGGGTGAAATGGAGTATGTTCAGAATGCCGATCCATTGGCAAAATTTAAGAGAATGCTAATTCGTTACCAGAGGTTTACCGAAGAGGAACTAGAAAACATTGAGGAAAAGGTTGCCGCTGAAGTAAAGGCTGCACATAAGGCTGCATTGGCGGCTCCCGATCCTAAGCCCGAATCAATTCACAATTTTGTTTTTGCAGATGAGTATAAACCAAGTAAATACCCTACAGGAGAACATAATCAAAAAGGAAATGACCTTAAGCTAATTGAAGCCATAAATACCACATTGAAAGAAGAATTTAGGCATAACCCCGATACGTTTATCTGGGGGCAAGATATGGCCAACAAGGATAAGGGTGGAATATTCAATGTGTCTAAAGGAATGCAGCAAGAATTTGGAAGAGAGAGAGTATTTAATGGGCCTATTGCCGAGGATTATATTTTGGGAACTGCAAATGGGATGAGCCGATTCTCCGATAAAATTCGAGTTGTAGTTGAAGGAGCCGAATTTGCCGATTACTTTTGGCCCGCTATGGAACAGTATGTTGATTCGGCACATGATTACTGGCGATCAAACGGGAAGTTTGCTCCTAATATCACAATTCGACTTGCGAGCGGGGGATATATTGGAGGTGGTTTGTACCATTCGCAAACCATTGAGGGAGCCTTAGCCAGCATACCTGGTGTGCGTATAGTTTACCCCTCGTTTGCCGATGACGCTGCTGGCTTGCTCCGAACTAGTATGCGATCAAAAGGAATGACGCTCTTCCTTGAACCAAAAGCGCTATACAATTCGCCAAAAGCAGCTACTCCAATTCCCGATGAGTTTGAGGTACCCTTTGGAAAGGCTAGGGTTAGGAGAGAAGGAGAACATTTAAGCATGATAACCTTCGGAAATACAACTCA
>CAZGQZ010000381.1:0-1669 GCA_964527985.1 uncultured Rikenellaceae bacterium
TGGCTACGTCAATCCCATACTTCGAAATTAGGATGGACCTTAAGGCCGCTGGCCTTTCCGATGAGCTTTTCTACGCAAACATCGATTCGCTAGCCATATACCTCTCAAGATTTTTTAGAGATAAATCGCAATACACCTACAAGTCGGAGCTAGTAAACGCCCGAAAGTTCAGCAAGCATAATCGTTACTATCCTGTTGGCCCTCGCCAAGTGAACTATCTTGAACTGCAAGAAATAAAGGAGTTTCCCCTATTTAGGCTACCCCCAAATAAAGGAGGCCTAATACCCGTTCAGGTGAACCGTCGCATAAAACCCCACACAAGCCTAGCATCGAGAACAATTGGAGTTGTTAATGAAAGTGGAGTTGCCGTTGGAATTGAAGGTGCTTACGATAATATCCTCAGAGGCAAAGCAGGAGTTAGCACCGTTCAGCGCACCGTTGGCAACCTTTGGGTTGATGTTAACAGCTCAATGCAAATTGAACCCGAAGATGGAATGGACATTATTACAACCCTTGATGTAACCTTGCAGGATGTGGCCGAAAAAGCCCTGCGCGAGCAACTTGGCAAGCACGAAGCCGAGCACGGTACCGCTGTACTTATGGAAGTATCAACAGGGGACATAAAGGCAATAGCTAATCTGCGCCGAAACAACGATGGCACCTATACCGAAGCATTTAACTATGCCATTGGCGAAGGGGCCGAACCGGGCTCAACATTCAAGCTAGCATCGCTTATTGCACTTCTTGAGGATGGGTACATTTCGCTAGAAGATACCATTAATACTGGCAAAGGGATTTCACAATACTACGACAAAACCATTACAGACTCAAAAGAGGGCGGATACGGCCGAATTTCGGTAAAAGAAATTTTCGAGTACTCATCAAATGTTGGTATTACCGAGCTAGTTACAAAATACTACACTGGAAAAGAGAAAAACTTTATCGACAGGCTTTACGCCATGAACCTAAACCAGCCTCTTGGCTTGCCAATTAAGGGTGAGGCTACTCCATACATAAAGTACCCTGGCGATAAGTACTGGTCGGGAATTACATTGCCTATGATGAGCATTGGTTACGAGGTAACCCTTACCCCATTGCAAATGCTTACCTTTTACAATGCCATTGCCAACGATGGCAAAATGGTACGCCCAAAATTTGTACATTCAATTCGTCAGCATGGCAATACCGAAAAGAAGTTCCGTACCGAGGTAATTAACCCATCAATATGCTCAAAAAAAACGCTAGCCAATGTGCGTCAAGTGCTTGAAGGCGTTGTTGAGAACGGAACAGCCCGCAACCTCAGGAATGCTAGCTACAAAATTGCAGGTAAAACGGGAACGGCACAAATTGCCCAAGGTTCAACAGGCTATCGGAACGAAAGAGGGGTTAGCCACCAGGCATCATTTGTAGGGTATTTCCCTGCCGATAACCCAAAATTCTCTTGCATTGTTGTTGTAAACTCACCATCGCGCAGCGTATACTATGGTAACTTAGTTGCTGGTCCAATTTTTAAGGAGATTGCCGATAAGGTTTACGCCACTAACCCCGACTGGTTTCCGGCTGTTAACCCAAAAGCCGAGCTGACTGAGCTACCCGAATCGAAAAGCGGTTTTAAACCCGAACTGGAACAGGTGCTGGCTTCGCTCGACATCCCTTACTCTAACGATGC
>CAZGQZ010000382.1:0-1665 GCA_964527985.1 uncultured Rikenellaceae bacterium
CTCGATGCTATTGGTGTTTCTGACTGTTGGGGAGGAGGTATGTAATTAGGCTGATTGCTAATTGTTGTTTCGGTGGTTATCTGTTCATTTGAAATTGGTTGTGGTTCAACCCTATCCTTTGAAAGGCTAACTGTTTCAGTTAATGGGGTTGGTAAAATTTGTGATGAGGAGATGATTAGCATTGGAACGCTAATACTAATTAGTATAAGCATACAAGCAGCTATCGACATTATTCTGACTATTCGTAGTCTTTTATGGCGAGCCAAAACATCAAGCTGTGCGCTAATTTCTTCCCATGCATCGGGCACGGGTTTAGCGCTAATTGCCGATAGCTTAGCTATGTAATCCTCAAATGGTCCTGGCTCATAAAAGTGCATAACTCTCATACTTTTCAATCTTGCTCACTTTCTCTCTTAGAATAGCTCTTGCTCTGCTATAGTTCGATTTGCTGGTTGACTCAGAAATGTTTAAGAGAACAGCAATTTCACTATGTGAATAACCCTCAATAGCGTATAGGTTGAAAACAATTCTATACTGTTTGGGCAAAGTTGAAACTATTGCTAGTAACAGCTGATAATCGGTTTGGATAAAGCTATGCTCAAACCTTGTATGGGCATTTGTAAGGTTAACCTCAACCTCCTCTTTTTTCTTTCTGTGATACTCAAGTGCAGTATTAACCATTATCTTCCGTATCCACCCCTCAAGCGAGCCCTCAAACCGATAAGAACGAATCTTTTGAAAAACTTTAATAAATCCATCCTGTAAAATATCTCTTGCTACTTCAACATTAGGATAATAGCGCAAGCATACGCCATACATCTTCGAAGAAAAAACCTTGTAAAGCGTCTGTTGCGCTTTACGATCGTTCTTCATGCATCTTTCTACTATGCTTTTTGAGATATCCAAGTGAATATTTGTTTGTTATGCACAAACAAATATAGCACCATTTATTCACATAACTTTAAGATGATGAAAAAACTTAAAGGGTTGCGTTGCAGCAGTATTTTGTTTTTATCTAATTTTAGTTGTTTTGGATAATACCTTTATAGAAGATGTTAAGCGATTTGCTCCAGATGATGTAGGTGAAGTACATAGGAGTGGGTGTAAAAGAAAAAAGCCTCTAGAAGAGGCTTTAATATTTTGTTGGCGGTCTCGTAACTTGTGACGAGAGACTCTAACTCGTCTCGTCAACCTTGGTTGACGAGATGACAGGCATGTCTTGAATTGCTACTCCAAAGGAGGGGCCATGTTATCGGGAGAGCCAATGAGCTTGTGAATTGACCGCTCGTTAAGGCGTTTAATCCGCTTTTCCTCGATAATGGCTTCGCGTTTGGAGCTATGCTGCCTAAGGTAAACCAAAGCCCAATGCCCTTTGCCAGCGGTGAATCGGCTTAGGTCGTTGTTGTGCTCCCAAACCCTATGCTCAGGGTTTTGGGTAATGCCCTTGTAGAAGATGTCAAGCGATTTGCTCCAGATGATGTAGGTGAAGTACATAGGAGTGGGTGTAAAAGAAAAAAGCCTCTAGAAGAGGCTTTAATATTTTGTTGGCGGTCCGGACGAGACTCGAACTCGCGACCCCATGCGTGACAGGCATGTATTCTAACCAACTGAACTACCGGACCAATATTTCAAAAAAGAACCTTGTCGTTTTTTGACGGTGCAAAT
>CAZGQZ010000383.1:0-1663 GCA_964527985.1 uncultured Rikenellaceae bacterium
TACTGGCACTTTTTCTTTAGCCGATAGCATTCGTATTGAGCTTACTCAACTCGATGTTGATACAGCATCATTTAATCGTTTGTTCGCAGTAATAAAGAGCAATAGGAGAGAGTTGAGCATGGAGTATAAACCACTTTTGCTGCTTTACATTGAGCAGGCTAAGAGTAAAGGTTTTAAGCATGGTCAAATGCAAGCATTGGATAGGCTTGGTTTGCAGGAACGGTACGATGAGAATTATGAGCAAGCGATTGAATATCACACACAATCCATGTCCTTGGCTACTGAGCTGCAGGATAGCATGCAGCTAACGTATAACTACAACAATATTGCTCAAGCCTACCGCAAACGCAATTTAAATTCGTTGGCCATTCGATACTTTCATGAAGCACTTAAAATTCAGGAGCAAATTGGCGATACGCGAGGGATGTACTTTACCCAAAATACCCTAGGTGCAACTTATTTAACCCAAGAAGATTACGATAAGGCGCAATACTATCTTTTACGCTCCCTCGAACAAGCCATAAAACACGACGACAAGAGAACAATATCATACAATTACGGTTCGCTGGGTGAAGTGTATTTGGCAAGGAACCAAGTTGATTCAGCGCTTCACTTTTTTGAGTTAGGAAAGAGGCTGAAAATTGAGCTTAACTTCGATAAGGGCATCGCTGTGTCCGATCACCTAATTGGGCAAGCTCTTTATTTAAAAAACGATTTGGATAAGGCCGAGCAATCATTTAAAGAGGCGTTAGAAGGGCATAAAAAATTTAAAAACGAGCGCTATCAATCGCTTTGCCTTGCCTATGTTGGGAAAATCGAGCTTTCCAGAGGAGAACTCGATAGTGCAGAGTTTTACTTAAAGCAAGCCAAAGCAATAGCTGAGAGCAAGCACTCAATAGAGAATATAGTAATTATTGAAGATGCGCTATTTAATGTGTATAAACAAAAGGGGCTGCATAGTAAAGCCTATAATGCGCTAAATAGCTACTATGCTTGGCGCGATAGCTTACGGCAAGCTAAGGCATTAAGAAATATCCAGTCGCTCGATGTAGAGTATCAGACCCGGCAGCGTGAGCAAGAAATTGCATTGCTTTCCAAAGATAATCTAATTAAGAACCAGCGCATTCGAGTTGGAATTGTTTTGCTTGTTATGCTAGCATTGGCTTCAACCCTTGGTATTACGCTGTATTTTCAGCGCAGGAAAAATTCAAAAATGGTAGAGGCAAGCTTACAGCATAAGCTTTCGCAATCGCAAATGAATCCGCATTTCGTTTCCAATGCCATGTCGAGCATACAGAGTTTTATGTACAAGAATAACGCAGCCGAAGCTGCGAAGTATTTAGGTAAGTTCGCTCATTTAAATCGTGCCGTGCTTGAGCATTCGCTGGTTGAAAGTATAACGCTTGAGGAGGAGATTGCAATGCTAACGAGCTACCTGCAATTTGAGCAGTTACGATTAAATAACACTTTCACCTTTAGCCTTGAAGTTGATGAGAATTTAGATGCGGAAATGGTAAACATTCCTCCGCTTTTTATTCAGCCTTTTGTTGAAAATGCTGTGAAGCATGGTGTGAAGGATTTAGATGTTGAAGGCAATATTACCGTTCGATTTACTGATATGAACGATATGCTAAAGGTTGAAATTGAGGATAACGGTTTGGGG
>CAZGQZ010000384.1:0-1662 GCA_964527985.1 uncultured Rikenellaceae bacterium
CCTACGAGAACTACCTGAAACTGCAAAGAGAAGAATTGCGGTTTGAGCAAACAACATCTGAGAAAAGGAGAAGGGATAAGGAATTTGGGAAAATGGTAAAGAATATAAAAAACGACTTAAAAAAGGTTAACTCCAAATACGCAAAGGATAGCTAACACTACAACAAATTAAGGGTACAACAATTATTTACATTGGATCAACATCGGGCAGAACTATAAGCCCCCGAAAAGGGTTATACTCCATAAGCACTCTCACCTGATCGGCAATAATCTCCTTGACTTTTGTCAGATTGGCATTTCGCTCAAGCTTAATTAAAATATCCTTAATGTAATAATTCTGTACCCTGCTAATTATTGGCTCCTCAGGGCCAAGCACTCTACTCTTAAAAACTGCGCGTAAGTTTCGGCCAAGCTGCACCGATGCAACATCGAGAACACTAGCATTCCGATGCTTTAGCGAAAGTTTTATCAACCTATAGTATGGGGGATAATTATACTGCTTTCGCTCAGTTAGCTGCGATTTAAAATGCCCATCGAAATCATTATTAACCACCTGCTTAACCACAGGATGATCGGGGTTAGCCGTTTGAATTATCACCTTACCGGGCTCACCCTTCCGACCAGCCCTTCCGCTAACCTGTGCCATTAGCTGAAAGCTTCGCTCGAAAGCTCTGAAATCGGGAAAATTAAGCATGTTATCGGCATTGAGTATTCCCACAAGTTTAACCCGATCAAAATCTAACCCCTTTGTAACCATTTGCGTTCCAACGAGTACGTCAACATCTCCTTGCTCAAAGCTGGCAATAATTCGCTCGTATGAATTACGCGAACGGGTTGTATCCATATCCATTCGGGCAATACGAGCAGTGGGGAAGAATATGGCCAGTTCATCCTCAACCTTTTCGGTTCCAAAACCTTTTGTTGATAAGCGATGGCTTCCACATGCCAAGCACGAGGTTAGGTTTTGTATGGCATAACCGCAGTAGTGACAAACCAGCTGATTGCTTTGCTTGTGCAAGGTAAGGCTTACAGCGCAATGCTCGCATTGCGGAACCCAAGCACACTCGTCGCACTCAACAAATGGCGAGTACCCCCTACGATTCTGAAAAAGAATTACCTGATTACCCTCGGCCAAAACCCTCCCAATTTCATCGAGAAGTTTATCGGAAAAAAGCGATTTCATCTCCTTGCGCTTTCGTGCAAGCAGCGTATCAACCACCTCAATTGTAGGCAGGCTAATATCTGAATACCGCTTGGTTAGCTGAGCAAAGCCAAACTTACCCGTTTGCGCATTATAGTATGTTTCTACTGAGGGCGTTGCTGTTCCAAGCAACACTTTAGTTCCATGCATCCCAGCCAATACAATAGCCGAATCGCGCGCATGATATCGAGGCGATGGGCTATACTGCTTAAACGTATTCTCATGCTCCTCATCAACAATAATTAGCCCCAAGCGCTTAAAAGGTAAAAATATTGATGAGCGTACACCCAAAATTATGTCATACGATGGACCTGAATTACCATTACCCTCGCTAAGTAAACTATTGTACACCTCAACCCGTTGGTTATCGCTAAACTTGCTGTGGTAAATGCCAACCCTGCTTCCAAAGAAACGTTTTAACCTATTAATAATTTGCGCCGTAAGCGCAATTTCGGGTAACAG
>CAZGQZ010000385.1:0-1617 GCA_964527985.1 uncultured Rikenellaceae bacterium
TTCGAACAAAATTTAGCGATTTGTTCACTGCAACTCGGTATAACCAAGTTGATAGCTTTGATTGTTGCCTAAAATTTCCAAGCGATTGATACACTTCGATAAAAACTTCCTGAGCAATATCCTCAGCGTCGGCAAGCGTGCTAACAAAGCCAAGGCATGTTTTGGTAACCAAAGGTTGATACCGATTTACCAATTCCTCAAAAGCCTTTTGGCTATTATCGTTTATAATACTTTCTATTAGCTCGGAATCTGTAATCATATTTTTTAAAAGGGCTTATCTTAATCGATATCCTTTTTGACACCTGCAATTTACAAAACTTGCGTTGGTTTAAATAAAATTCGAAAATTATGCTCCAAATGAGTGGGAGTAACCCTTTCTTTTTACTTTTGTACTAAGAAAAATATATGCTATGGGTATACGAACAAAGATAATGATGGGCTTCATCATTCTAGCTTCAATGCTTTTTATTTCGGGAGCAATTTCAATATTTGAGCTTACTAAGCTTGGTAAAGCCGTTAAAGGGTTAATATTCGATAACTACCGAAGCATTGACTATTCGAGGAATATGCTTGATGCATTGGAAAATCAGGAAAGTGCGCTACTTCTTTTCGCTAACGGCGATACCATTTCTGCGAAAGAGGGAATTAGGCAAGCACAATTCCTTTTTGAGAGTAACCTTGATAGTGCTTCGAATAATTTTACCCTCAACGATGAACGTATGCTAATTGATTCGGTTAACCACTCCTCAACGCTGCTTCAAAAGAAGGTTGATGCTTTTTTATCGTCAAATAATAGTTCGTTAAGTAATTACCTCAATGAGGTAGGCCCTTACATTGCAGCTACTAGCAACCATGTTAAGAACCTTATAACAATAAACCAAGATGCATTATATGATTCGGCCACTTATCTTGAGAATAGCGCCCAAAGGGCATCGATGCCTGGTTTAATTGTAATTATTACTAGCCTGATATTCACTTTTGTTTTTACCTACCTAGTTCACCATTACTTTGTATCGCCCATAATTAGGCTTACTAAGGGTATAAACGATTTTGTAAAGTATCGTAAACCCTTTGAGGTATCACTTGAAACCAAGGACGAGCTGCTTAGCCTTAAAGAATCCATTACTAGCCTTACCTCTTTAGTAAAAACATTAGCTAAGAAAAACGAATAGGAAAAGCCATGCGACCTCATATTATTATTCGATACATTGGTTTGGTTTTGCTGCTTTGCTCGGGGTTAATGTTTGCTTCGTTTTTGGTATCGGTATATAATTCCGATAGCGCGCAAATACCCTTATTGCTAAGCTGTATTCTAACTGGTTTAACAGGCGTTTTTCCTATGGTCTTTGTTCCTGCATCGGGCCAAATATCGCATAAAGAGGGATATGTAATAGTTGTTGCAAGTTGGATTTTAATCTGTTTTTTTGGAATGCTACCTTATGCCATTTGGGGGGGCGAGTTTAGCATGATAAATGCCTGGTTTGAGAGCGTTGCCGGGTTTACTACAACTGGATCAACAATTCTGAACGATATCGAAGCACTCCCAAAAGGACTTTTGTTTTGGCGATCGTCAACGCACTGGTTAGGAGGCATTGGAATTATCCTGTTTGTTCTGGT
>CAZGQZ010000386.1:0-1611 GCA_964527985.1 uncultured Rikenellaceae bacterium
CCCTTTAGGGTTGAGCCAATTTTCTCTTTTCCTTTTGCTGCTTCTGAGGCTGCATCGAGCTCGCGATGCGAGGGAACAATTAGGTGTGCCTTTTTGGAGATAAGCAGGTTTTTTGTTGGGTCAACGCCCAGCGCCTTTAACGATTCTATTTCCTGGGCGAAGATAACAGGGTCGAGCACAACACCGTTGCCAATGATGTTTACTGAATTTGGATGAAAAATTCCTGATGGAATTGAATGAAGTACGTGTTTTATTCCTTGAAACTCGAGGGAGTGACCAGCGTTTGGGCCACCCTGAAAGCGAGCCACAACATTGTAGCTTGGCGTTAACACATCAACAATTTTTCCTTTGCCCTCGTCGCCCCATTGGAGGCCAAGTAGTACATCAACTTTTGTCATCGTATAGGCTTGATATATTCCATAATAAATGCCGTGGCCAAAGCCCGGCATTAGAAATTTATTTCGGATATAAAATTAGCCTTTTTGCAAATTTGAACCTAACACATTGCCGAAAAATGATAAGAATATTATAACTATTTATCAACAGGTTGGGCTAGCCTAGTTTTTCTTTTCTTTTTCTGCTTTCATACATTTTTCGCAGATACCATAAAAGTAGAGAGAATGATGAGTAATTCTAAAGTTCATTGATTTTCCTGCAGTATTTTTTATTTCCTGAATGCGAGGATCGCAGAATTCAATTACCGTTCCGCATGATGTGCAAATAAGATGATCGTGCTGCCTGCATTCGTATGCTTTTTCAAAAACAGCAATATTTTTTCCAAACTGATGCTTAACAACTAATCCGCACTCCAATAAAAGTTCAATGGTGTTGTAAAGGGTTGCTCGGCTAACCCTGTAGTTCTTATTCTTCATGTAAATGTAAAGGGTCTCAATATCAAAGTGACCCTCACGCGAGTATATTTCTTCTACAATAGCAAATCGCTCAGGAGTTTTTCTGTGCCCCTTTTTTT
Source organism: uncultured Rikenellaceae bacterium (assembly GCA_964527985.1). Classification (GTDB taxonomy): domain Bacteria; phylum Bacteroidota; class Bacteroidia; order Bacteroidales; family Tenuifilaceae; genus Perlabentimonas. The sequence goes on from CAZGQZ010000386.1 coordinate 971, forward strand.
CTAGGTACTCAATAAATATTTTCCTTACTGATTCAACCGTTGCATCGCATCCCATGGTAACGTAGTTTAAATTTAGAACAGATAAAAATAGTAATTGTGTTGCACACAACCAATATTTACCCCAAAAAAGTTAATTACAAAAGGGTATACGATAAACACAGAAGCTTGCAAATGGTTTAGTTGTCGAAATTTTCGATACGTTTAACGGAGTCAACGCCCTTTATCTTCATTACATTACTAATGAGGTTGTTTAGGTTATTGGCATTGTGAACGTATAGGTCGATTGAGCTATCGAAAATTCCGTCGTGGCTCTCTATATGTAACTTGCGGATATTTACGCGTAGCTCATCGGAGATAACTTTGACCAGCTCGCTTAGTATTCCGGCTCTATCCATACCTCTAACCTCAATACGGGCAAGAAATGAAAGAACTTTATGGGTAGTCCATTTAGCCGAAACAATGCGATCGCCATAGCGCGACATAAGCCTAATGGCCTCGGCACAGGTTACTTTGTGTACTACAACATTTTCTTCAGAGGTAATGTACCCAATTACATCATCGCCGGGAATTGGGTTACAGCACTTTGCAACAATGTACGATGTTGTTTCATCGTCGGCATGCTCTCGGAGTAGGTAGGGTTT
>CAZGQZ010000387.1:0-1599 GCA_964527985.1 uncultured Rikenellaceae bacterium
CAGGTATTAGCATTACCGAAGACCAGATAACCGATTTGAAAGATTACATTGAAACCGAAAACCAGAATCTTGACGATGTGCTTGCAAACGGAACAGACGCTGGAAATAAAAACATTACCAACCTTGCCTCTCCTGTAAATGCACTAGATGCTGCCACAAAGGAGTATGTGGATGGCGTAAAAGCAATGTTGCTCGATTACATTGCAAGTTTAGGAGTTACCGATCCCCGAGACGACAGGCATTACTCTGCAGTGGCTATTGGAAACCAAATCTGGATGGCCGAGAATTTAAAATACTTGCCAAGTGTAAACCCATCTTCTACAAGCTCAAACATAGAACCATGCTACTATGTTTACGGTTATGAAGGAATGAGTGTTGACGGAGCAAGGTTAAGAGAGAATTTTGTTACCTACGGGGTACTGTACAACTGGCCTGCGGCAATGAATGGTGAAGAAAGCAGCGACACAAATCCAAGTACCGTACAAGGCGTTTGCCCCGCCGGCTGGCATCTGCCAAGCGATGCCGAATGGGAGGAACTCATCGAATATCTTGGGAACACCCTTGCTCAGGAAAAATTAAAAGAAAGTGGTAATGCTCACTGGATTGAACCCAGCATAGCTACAAACGAAACAGGCTTTACAGCTCTGCCCGGAGGAACGCTTTACCAAAACGAATTTATAAACTTAACCCGAATGGGCTATTGGTGGAGTGCAACGCAAGAATCGGCTACAATTGCCAAATATAGAATGATGCACTACGAAAACTATGTAATGTTACCGAGTCCCAATCCTACAGGTATAGGTAAGGAAATTCCAATGTCAATTCGTTGTGTGCGAGATTAAACTAATTTGTAATAATCGAAATATCATTACTAAACTTTTTTAATTTAATAACCAAAACCATGAAAAAGCTAATTACATTTATTTCAGTTTTAGGCCTACTTTTTTCGCTAAATGCATGCGAAGATAGCCTAACCTTTAAGTTTAGTACCGACTTTAAGGTGAAAATGAACATCGATGTTGAGGACACCGGAAAATCAGATGTATTCCCATTTGCCAACACTGAAATATTGGATATTGAAGAAGATGAAGATGTGGCTGAACAAATTGAGCGAATTAAAGGGCTTGAAATAACCGAGATTGAATGTTCGGTTACTGGTATCCCCACAGGTGAAACCATTCCCGTGCTTACCGTTTTTGTTGAGGAGGTTAACCTAACCGTAACCCTAACCGATATTACCGAAGACTATACCCTTGTTCTGCCAGTATCCGATGAGCTGCTAAATGCCTTGGGCGATTACCTTTACGATAACCATAAAACTACGATTACCGTATCGGGCCAATCAACCTATGCACCTATGGTTCTTGGAGTTAACCTAACATTTAAGTCAAAGATTGCAGCATCGCTTTAAGCAAATTTATCAATTTTAGGTTTACACTTTTTACATATATTTTATAGCGTATAATTAGCAAACCCCATGTTTTTTTGAGTTACACTAAACTATGGGGTTTGTTTTTTTTTTTGAGATATATGCTAACAAAATCAATTTTAAAACTAACAATTGCACTATGAAACGATTATTTCCAATTCTACTAATAA
>CAZGQZ010000388.1:0-1579 GCA_964527985.1 uncultured Rikenellaceae bacterium
GATTACCCCGTTTACGATGAACTTCCAACTAACGGTTTTGCAACCGTTTACTTCCGTGGTATTACAAACAGTTCCCTTTATTGCAATGGTACAACCGATTTTTATAATATTGTTTTAGACAAAGGGGTTGACCAAACCTTCGAACTAGAGGTATACTCTACTAACTACCAAAACTTTAGGCTTTTTGGTGCAAACACAGCAGGAGGATACGGAGGTACAGCAAACCCCAACCTACAAAAAGCCCTATGGTTACGCAATGGGTCGCTAGTATTAAAAGGGTTAACAGTTATTCCTACACTCTCAGAAGCAAATACAGGAGGAACGCCAAACGGTGATTTCTACATTCCTGCCAACGGAGCACTTATAATTGAGGGCTCCGAGGTGGTAGTTCTTTCTACTGCCGACAATTACCAGGAGGTAAACGCCGCTTACGGCGTTTCGGCCACTAGTAATATCGACATGGGAATTCGTGATGCTGGAGGTACGCAATCTTTCTCAATTTACGGTCTGCTTCGGGTCAATGCAGGTTATTTCTCAACCCGCGAATCGGGAGGGTTAATACAATGGTCGGAATCGGCAGGGCAAGTTGAAATACACGGCGGTGTGGTTGATGCTAAACAATTTCGTACTGCAGGAAGCAGTGGTGGATTAACTTCATACACCCAAACAGGTGGAGTTTTTGAACTTCGAGGCAGGTTTAAGCGGGTTCCAACTAGTTACACATCGGTTGCTGACCTCATAGCTGCTCCAATAAATACTACCCGTGAAACAGGAGGCTTAAATGGTGCTGTTGCTACGCTCAATATTAGCGAGGAGGAGAACGTTTTTAACATGAGCAGTGGAACTATCAGAATTTTCGATGTTTGTGGTGATGGCTCTGCTGCCGAGCAACAAAAAGCCATTGAAATATACTCATCATCAAATAACATTAACGTTAGTGGAGGTACAGTTGAGCTTTTACCAACTGCAGGTGCCACAGGAACAGACTCACCAAACTTCAGGGTAATATCTACTGCTCCTTTTGGCAACTTTACTGTAAATAGGCAAAGTAGCGCCTCTGTGGTTTTGCTCGATACTTATCCATTAACCGTTCGAAGCAACTTCAGATTGCTTTCGGGTGATTTTGATGCAAATGACCTCGATGTAACCGTTGGAGGCAACTTTACAGCGGCTAACGGTACTACCTATACAACCGGACAGAACTGGACTGTTTTTAATGGTTCAACAAACCAAACGGCATCAATAAACTCCGCGGGAACTTTTAGTTTTAATAAGCTTAAGGTTGATAAACCTGCAGCACGTACGCTTACTTTTTCGGGCACACAAGATAACGTGGAGGTTTCCGATTCGCTTATAATCCTTAACGCGATTCTCAATGATGGTGGTAAAACCATAACCATGGTGCCATCTGCAAATACAACAGAATCGTATATATACACAAGCGGTACACATTTAGGCTCAGGAAAAATTGTCCTGGCTGATAATGATCCTCAGTTAATTGATGGCGATGGTTCAGGGATTTTCAATAATTTGGAGCTGAACAATACAAATGCGGCTGATGCTCCCGTTAGCCTTGCTG
>CAZGQZ010000389.1:0-1552 GCA_964527985.1 uncultured Rikenellaceae bacterium
TTAGAAAATGGCATCCCCGTACTAGGCGACTACGAGCAAACCTTTGTTACACCAAGGGGAAAAGTTAAATACATCCTATCAAATTTTGGCCTTTCTAAAGACTCAAAAGGAAATGTTACTGAAGTTTTGGTAACTCTTGCCGATATAACCAAAATTAAACAAGCCGAGATGGCCCTACAAGAGGCAAATGCGCTTAAGGATCAGCTTTTCTCAATTATTAGCCACGACTTGCGTTCACCCATTAGCTCAATTAGTCAGCTAATTGACCTATATACAGAGCAAAAGGATGAGATTGACTCCGATACATCAAATTCAATACTAAACACCCTTCAAAATACAAGCAAAGAAACCTACAAACTGCTCGAAAACCTTTTAGAATGGGCAAACTCTCAACGCACCAGTTCATACAAGCCTCATGCTTTAAACCTAGCCCCTGTTATTAGCCAAATTATTAACTTAAGCCAAGGAGCCGCTGAAACAAAGCAAATAACCATTCTTAATAATTTTGCCAACGAAATACACGTTTTTGTTGACGAAGAAATGCTAAAAACAGCCATTAGAAACTTGCTAAGTAATAGCATCAAGTTCACGCCAACATCGGGCACAATTAGCATAACATCTGCTTTTAATGGAAGTAATGTTGAAATTTCGGTAACCGACTCAGGAGTTGGCATTCCCGAAAGTAAGATTGCAAAACTATTTGACAATAGCACAAGTTTTACCACCCCAGGAACCAACAACGAAAAAGGAACAGGACTTGGGCTTAAGCTAGTTAAAAAGTTTATTGAGAAAAACGGGGGAAGTATTCGCGTAGAATCACTTGAAGGGCAAGGCACAACATTTACCATTTCGCTTCCAAAGTACTCTGAAAGCTAGTATCAAAGTGCTAAAACCCAAAAAGGGAACCCTAACAAATCATTTTAATTTTTTACTTTAGCCAAAAAATGGCTCGATATGGAAATTGCTATTCTTATTATTTTTTACGTTTTTTCTCCCCTACTAATTCTGCACCTTTGTCACAAGTATAAATTTATTAACAAACTTGGTGCTGTTTTTATAGCCTATTTGCTAGGTTTAATTGTTGGAAACATTGGGATACTACCCGCAGGAAGCGAACAGGTTCAGGATATAACAACAATGCTTACCATACCATTAGCCATTCCTTTGCTCCTCTTTTCAGCAAACATTAAGGAATGGGGCAAACTAGCCAAAAGCACTTTTCTCTCACTGACAATTGGAATTACGTCAGTAATTATTGTTGTAACAATTGGATTTTTCCTGTTTAAAGGAAAAGGTATGCCTGAAGCGTGGAAACTTTCGGGAATGCTAGTAGGCGTATACACTGGCGGAACGCCAAACTTGGCCGCGCTAAAAATTATGCTCGATATTGATGCCGATACCTACGTTTTAACCCACACCTACGATATGGCCATATCGGTGGCTTACCTTGCATTTTTAATGACAATTGGGCAAAAGGTATTTCATAAGTTTTTAAGGCCTTTCCCCATCTCAAAAACCGATAACAACGAAAAGGATTATGATGGGAAAGATC
>CAZGQZ010000390.1:0-1548 GCA_964527985.1 uncultured Rikenellaceae bacterium
GCGTTTCAATTGGCGATGCATTAACTCCATTCTCAATCCAAAGTATTTCAAAAGTTTTTGGTTTTACTTTGGCTTATAAGATGCTTAGCGGTGATATTTGGAAACGATTAGGCAATGAGCCTTCGGGTAATGCCTTTAACTCATTGGTTCAGCTTGAGTACGAAAAGGGTATCCCTCGAAATCCTTTTATCAATGCAGGAGCTTTGGTCGTATCCGATATTCTGCTTTCGCTTTATTCTAATCCACAGCAAGTAATGCTCGACTTTGTTCGGAAAATTAGCAATGAGCCCAGTATTAGCTATAATGGAGAAGTGGCTAAATCGGAGAAAGAAACTGGACATAGAAATGCTGCTTTAGCCTATTTAATGAAGAGCTTTGGCAATATTCATAACTCAGTCGAAGATGTATTAGACTTCTACTTTATGCAATGTTCGCTCGAAATGAGCTCGAAGTGTCTAGCAAAATCGTTTCTATTTTTGGCAAATCATGGCATAGTACCAGCCACAAACGAACAGGTATTAACCGTTAGCCAAGCTAAGCGCATAAGCGCTTTAATGCTAACCTCAGGGCTTTATAACGAATCGGGCGATTTTGCATACAGAGTTGGAATGCCCGCCAAGAGTGGCGTAGGTGGTGGAATTGTTGCCATCATCCCAAACAAGCTAAGCATTTGTGTTTGGTCACCTCCTTTGAACGAGTACGGAAATTCGTTAGCCGGCATTGAGGCGTTGGAGAGGTTTACTTCGTATACCGGGATGTCGATATTTTAAGTAATTATTTGCTTTTCATTTATCTGATTTTATCCCTTCCAAATATGTTTTATTTAGCATTTGTTACTTCATTTGCCTTTGAAATTAATAAGATTTGTAATTGTAGTTCTTTTCTATTTATGAAGCAATGCAAACCAAGATAGTTTAAACATGCTTAACAAAACTTAAACAAAAATCGCTTCAGCTTAACATTTTAAGGGTACTGTTGTTATCATAATTTGAAATTCAAATTTTGTTTTACCCTTAAAATAATAAGTTATGTTTCGAGTTTGGCTTAATGCCCTTCGGGTTATCCCATCAGTATCAAAAGAGCAATGGGATAGCTATGATATAGTATCAAGGTGGTTAATTTCCACCCGTGCAGCGGTTTTTATTATGACAGGTTTGGCTGCCGCAATTGGTGGCCTTTTGGCTTATCGAGCTGGTAGCTTCTCTTGGCCAATTTTTCTGCTCACATTCTTCGGGTTAATTTTTGCCCATGCCACCAACAATTTGCTAAACGATTATGTTGATTTTTCAAAAGGGGTCGATAAGGATAATTATTTTAGAGCGCAGTATGGGCCTCATCCACTTGAGCATGGTTACCTTACTAAAGGTAGATATCTTACCTACATTGTTGTAACTGGCCTTATTGCTTTATCAATGGGTTTGGCAATAACCTATTTGGTTGGATTGCAAACCTTATGGTTACTCGTTCCCGGATTGTTCTTTCTGCTATTTTACACCTGGCCGTTAAAGTATTTTGGATTAGGCGAAATATCGGTTGTTTTCGTTTGGG
>CAZGQZ010000391.1:0-1517 GCA_964527985.1 uncultured Rikenellaceae bacterium
GGTAATCGGTGGCGGGTGACGACCTTTTTTCTATTAATTATTGGTATAAAAAAACCCGATTAGAATACTCCAATCGGGTTTTTGCTATGTTTTATGAACTACTGAAGTGGTTTGATAACTTCTATAAGTTCGGGCAGATCCATTTTAATATTCTTTAAATGTTCAATGGTTGGCACGCCATTGTTGTTCCATCCGCGGCGCTTGTAAACAGCATCGAGTAGTTGCTCGTAACGATCTTCGCGGTAGCTGCGCATTGCAGCAATTTTCTCATCGGTACTCATGTTGGTTGGGTCGATGCCAACAATTTCTTTTAGCTGCTTGTCGTAACGCTCTTGGCGGCTTTCGTACTCTTCGCGGGTAACAGGGCCTGCCGCACGGTATGGCTGAGCATCGTGCTTGCGCAATCCGTATCCACGGCGAATGTTGAAAATGCGCTGGAAGTTGTAAACACGTTCGCTCTGAACAATCATTTCGTGCTTATCAAAGGGTTTTCCAGTAACCCCTTTGTATACCTCCACGTAGTTATCAACGTGTCCAGGAATTTTATGAGGTTCGTCTTTTTCGGCGTTATCCTTAGGTACAACGTCGTTCCAAGGTAGCTTGCAAAGGCCTTGCAAACCAAACCATGTGCGGAACATAGGAAAATAGTGAAGTGCCTCAGCTTTATCGTCGAAAGTTGGAAGCTGGTTGTTAACCATGTCCATAAAAATTAGCCAAGCCTCGTCGTGCTGAGGACCCTTATTGGTCATGGCATAACCGCCTTGCTGAGCAAGCGATTCTTTTGAAACGTACTGTGAATACTCAAGCCCTTTGTTTTCCATTCCAATGTCGTTGAGGAATTTTTCGTCGGCACCAAAATTTTTAACAAAGTATTCCTTCATTTTTCGAACACCTTGACCTACAATCATTCCAAAGCCTTCGCCGCGTGCTAGCTGGTGCATAACCTCCATGGCATCTTCAAAGTTGCCAAAGTTTAGGTCAAGCCCTCCAGTGCGTTCTTTGTTTAGAATACCATTTTCGTAGCATTCCATTACAAAGGCCATGCAGGTTCCCCAAGTGATTGTACAAATACCGTAAGTATCGCAATAAAAATTAGCCTCGATAATTGCCTCAGGGTCAAAAATTCCAAGGTTCGATCCTAAACCAGCAACCGTTTCGTATTCTGGTCCATCAACAATAACGGCTTCACCTTTGTAAGGCCCTGTTTTCAGAACAAAATCATCAACACCCTTGGCGCAGCTCATGGCGCAGCCAATCCAGCAACCATCGGGTACGTTTTGAGTGAAATACTTATCGCGGAAAATGTTACTGTGAATTTTTTGCCCATCAACCGAGCTGCCAAATTTAAAGTTGTGCGTTGGAAGCAGGTCGTAATCGTTCATTACGTTAGCAATGTTGGCAGTTCCCTTTTTACGCATTTGGCATTGGTGGTCGTCAAGTTCGCGCATTTCTTGCTGGTAGGTACGTCCAACCGCAGTAATTTTTTCGAGGTCGGCCACGTTGTTCAGGTTACCTTT